>NZ_JAJUJR010000044.1 GCF_029265225.1 Sedimentibacter sp. | reverse complement strand
TTCCTTATGACAACCCAACAGGACAGCTTTATGATTATGAAACACTTAAGGGACTTGCAAGACTGTGCGTAAAATACAACATGTGGATGATAAGCGATGAAGCATATCGTGAATTGTACTACGTTGAAGGAAGCGAACTTGTAAGCATCTGGGGAATTACAGATGCAGATGTTCCTGGAATTGAAGGAAGAAGAATAAGCGTTGAAACTGCATCAAAAGTATGGAATGCATGCGGACTGAGAATCGGTGCTTTAATAACTGACAGTCCTGAGTTCAACAACCGTTCAGTAGCAGAATATACTGCAAACCTCTGTGCAAATGCCATAGGTCAGTACATATTCGGAGCACTGGCACATGAAAGCAAGGAACAAATTGCTGATTGGTGCAAAGGACTTCGTGAATACTACAAAGAACTTATATTCAACGTATACAACGGATTGAAAGAACAAGAACCTGGACTCATTGTTTCAAGCCCTGATGCATCAATCTATTCAGTAATTGATGTTAGAAATGTTGTAAAACCTGGATTTGATGCAATAGATTTCGTACTGTACTGTGCAGGTGAAGGTTCTGTAAGCATAGATGGAGTTGAAACAACTCTTCTTGTTGCACCTTTGAAAGGATTCTATGATATTAAAGACGGCGAATTCAACCCAGGAAGCACTCAGTTCAGAATTTCTTTCGTTGAAACTCCGGAAAACATGGCAAAAGTACCAGAATTGTTCGTTAAACTTTTAAGACAATTTGAAGCACAACGCTAATAATAATATAAAATAACAGAGGGTTAAGCACAGTAGATGCTTAACCTTTTTTATTTAGTGTAATCATGAACGGTTCTGCAGGGTAAACTTTTACACAATTGTGACGATATAATATTTAATTATAGTCATGACAAAAGAACGGTTGGTGATTTAAGGAATGAATAAATTTTTTAAACCATACATGTATGCTGCAATAGTTGCAGCTGTGTTTTTAAGTGCCTTTGTGCTCATTAAATACAGAGTTGAAGTAACTCTTTTAGGTATACTGATTACAGTGTTTGGAATGGTGCTTGAGATTGTTATATTAAGATATTCTCAAAACAAGGCAATTTCATTCCTTGGAGCAGTGGCAATATTTGCAGTCTTCAAGTTCAATCCTGCCACATGCGTTGCAATAGCAACTTTGTCTATGATACTGGAAATTTTAGCAGTTAAAATAATAAAACACGAGAAACTGTTCAGTTCAATAAGCAAGACTCTTTATAACTGGTCAATGCGTGCTATATGTATATTGGCAGCAAAATGGGTCAGCACTATGCTTCAGGGATACAATCCCATAATTGTAATTGTGGCAGCAGTGAGTTTATATGACCTGGTGAATGTGGTCATGCTTAATACAATAATATGTCTGTACACAAACAGTATGGATGACCTTAATCCACAGGGCTTATACGCTCAGCTCTCGTACATTTATGTATGTGCTGTCATAAACATCATAATGTATTACGGGTATGAAGCTTACGGCATAAGCGGCATACTGACAGTCTACATGTTCCTTCTTCCATTTCAGACTTCAATATTGAGAAAGGCCATGGTAAAGGAAATAAAGGCTTCTGCCATGGTAGACTCACTTACAAAAGTACACAACAAGGTCAGTCTTTCCGTGACTCTTACTGATTATCTGAACAACAAGACACCGTTCACAATTTTATTCATGGATTTTGACAAGTTTAAAAACATTAACGACACTTACGGACATGATGTGGGTGATAAGATACTGGTGCATTTTGCCGGAAGGCTAAAAAAGAGTTTTAGAAAAACCGATAAATTGTACAGGTTCGGAGGAGATGAATTTTGCCTTTTAATAGAAAATGAATGCGATGTTGATGCAGTTACGAATAAAGTCAACAACTTGAAGAATTCGCTCATATATGACGAAGGAAACTTAAAAATACCGTACACATTTTCATATGGCAAATACAAATACACCGGCGGATATGGCGTGACAGAAGAGGAAGTAATAGGAACTGTAAGCCATAGAATGATAGGAAATAAAGTATATATGCAGTAACATAATTCAGCCGATGTTATTGATTACTTCCAGATGGAAAAATCCGCTGACAATGATTGATATCATCAGCGGATTTTTATATGCAATAGCAATATAGGAAGGCATAATTAAATTATTACTGTTCAATAACCGGAATTTCGTCGTTTTCAATGACAAAGAAATTGTTGAATATTCCAAGTACCTTGTAGGTGTAATCATCATTTTCTACGGTGTAGAGGCTTAAAACCTTGTAATCTTCTCTGACAACAGTGCTGTCTGCCACAAGTCCGGATACAAATCCAACAACTGATTTTTCTATTTTGGTGGATGCTTCAACTTCCTCATAGCTCTCAGTCTTGTACCATTCCTTGTAATCCTCGTAGGACGGATTGGTGGAAAAACCTATTAATAATACTACTAATAATATTACTGTTGAAAATATTATTCCTTTCATGCAAGTCTCCTTTCTTTTGATTATTCATATTATTTGCATTATTTACCAAATTATACATGTAAGGAGCAAAAAATTATAATGACGTAAATATGAGATTTCATTGCAATAACATTTTTGACATATGCAGATCTTTGGTATATATTTAAGGAAATATAATTTAATAATTGAGAGGATAAAACAATGAACAATGTGGTAAAGCAAAAATTATCAAACAGTGAAGCTGTTCTTGGTACTTTTTTTCATATGGGGAGCACAGCTGCCATGGAATGCCTGGGTATATCAGGACTTGATTATGTAATTATTGATACGGAACACGGACCATTTGATGTGGAAAGTGCAATGGAATTTATAAGGGTTGCTGAGCTTAAGGGAATCACACCGTTTGCAAGAATAAAGGACATTACAAGATCTTCCATACTCAAGATGCTGGATGCGGGTGCAAAAGGTCTCATAATTCCATGCGTTGAAACTGTTGAGCAAGTTAGAAGCATTGTGGAATATGGTAAATATGCTCCGGTTGGTAAAAGAGGCTTCATTTTTTCAAGGGTGGCAGAATACGGCAATTCAGTTGATGCATCAAGTATTGATAATTATATGAGGATCTGCAATGAGAACACCATGCTTATACCGCAGTGTGAAACATTGGGATGCCTTGAAAGCATTGAAGAAATTGTTTCAATAGACGGAGTTGACGGTATATTTGTAGGGCCCTATGATTTATCCATAGCAATGAATATACCGGGACAATTTGACGATCCTGACTTTAAAAATGCCTTAAGCCGAGTTCTAAACGCATGCAGAAATGCCAACAAGCCGCTCTTCATATTCACAGGAAGCTCTGAGGCAGCAAAATCATACATAAAAGAAGGTTACAACGGCATAGCATACAATTTGGACACTGCTATGTACATAAATGCATTCAAAAATGCAATTAAAGAAATTAAAGGATAATCATAAATCATACCGTCCAGGCTTGCTGAACGGTTTTTATATTTATTACAATTTCATGCAATTGACAAATTTTTGCAAACATGATTGAATAATGTGGTATAGTATAATAAACATATTTTAGCAAGATAAAATACAGGCATGGGAGGAAAGACTTTGAATGAAGTAGTTATTTTTGCACCGACGGAAGGCATATTAAAAAAGGCGAAAAATATTATTGCCAAAAACAAGTATGACAATGTCAAGGCAGTATATGGAAATATACATGATGATATTTCCAGTACAGACAAATATGTAACAAAGGATACAAGGGTAATAATAAGCCGCGGCGGTTCCTACAACTATTACAAGGAAAGGTTCAACATACCTGCAATTGAAATCAGAGTTGATGTTTACGATGTTATCGACTGCTACAACAAGCTTGGAAACACAGACGAATCCATTGGGATAATCGGGTTTACAAATGTGATTTACGGCTTTGACATGATAAATCATTTCATAAAAAATAAAATCACAAACATAGCAATACAGGACAGAGAAGAAATTCACAATGCCATAAAGACTGCCATGGAAAACGGAATAAACACATTCATGGGAGACACCACCGTGCGCCTTTTGTCCGGAATCCATAATTTCCATGGTTCCGTCATTGAATCAAGAGAGGAAAATATAAACGTTGCAGTAAATGAAGCATTACTTGTATTAAGCGTCATTAAAAATGAAGAAAGAATCAGAAGTCAGACTGAAGCAATAACAGATTTTATTCATGACGGAATAATCACCGTAGACAAAAATATGAAAGTAACCGTGTTCAACAAGGAAGCTGAGCGGCTGCTTGATCTTCGGAAAGAAGAAGTACTGGGAAAAAATATAGCTAACATTTTTGACAATATTGACATAAGTGATGTTTTGGAAAGCGGAAATCCAATTACAGCAAAAATCATGACCGTAATGAATAAACAGATGATTACGAACTTTATTCCAATTGACGTCAATGGAGAAATTCTCGGGGTTGTAATTTCATTCATAGCAGCATCTGAAGTAAGCGTCATGGACCATGAAATAAGAAGAAGCCTTGCCAAGCATGGTTTTGTGGCCAAGTATCAGTTCAAGGACATAATTTACAAAAGCAGGAAAATGGAAAAATGCATTCAGACTGCAAAACAGTATGCGCAGTACGACACTCCCATACTTGTATGCGGAAAATCAGGAGTAGGCAAGGAAATGCTGTGTCAAAGCATACATAATTTAAGCTTTCGTTCAAAAGGGCCTTTTGTGGCAGTAAACTGCGCAGCAATTCCTTCAACGCTTTTTGAAAGCGAACTGTTTGGCTATGAAGACGGAGCGTTTACAGGAGCCAGAAAAAACGGCAAGGCGGGTATGTTTGAAATTGCACATAACGGAACTATTTTTCTCGATGAAATAAGTGAAATACCTCTTGAATTTCAGGGGAGGCTCTTAAGGGTTCTGCAGGAAAAGCAAATAATGCGAATAGGCGGAGACAAGGTTATTCCTGTCGATGTTAAAATCATATGCGCCACAAACAAGAATCTCGATGAACTGGTGAACCAGGGCAAATTCAGGGATGATCTTTTTTTTAGAATAAACACCTTAAATTTATTTATTCCATCGCTGGATGAAAGAAGAGAAGACATATTGATACTGGCTGAATATTTCATAAAAAAATATTCAAAAAAATATAAAAAACAAGAAATTGAAATGACTGAAAGAGTTAAGGATATTTTGACTGCAAAAAAATATAAGGGCAACATAAGAGAGCTTCAGGGCATGATGGAAAGATGCGTTATTTTGAATTCCTTTGATACCGTAACTGAGCCTGAAGAAAACAGTCCTGCTGATGCAGGAAAACTAAGCTCAGGGGAAGACTTCACTGACCTGCATGCCATGACGCAGCAGTACATTGAAAAAGTTTATTTAAGCACCAACTGCAGCACAAAAGCAACATGCGACATATTGAAGATAGACAGAACTACTCTTTGGAAGAGGTTGAAAAAAACAACATAGAGGTTGATAATATCAACCTCTTTTATTTTTAAAACGGGGATTTTAATAATAAATTTTGGAAAGATAAAGTGAAAACATTTCTATTTCAACATTAATATTTAAAATAAATAAGCTGGAGCAATTTTATTGTGTTGGCATGAAAATTGCTCTTGTTTAATTGTGACATATTATATAGCTGAATATGTCCTAACAATGCTTAACTGCAAATCCATAAGGAGGAATAATCAATGAATGCAATCCTTAAAACATCAGACAATGACAATGTGGTCACTTGTTTAAGAGCACTTAACAAAGGCGATGAAATCGTAACAGATGGCATAACATATGTTGTAAAAGAAGACATACCTCAGTTTCATAAAATGGCTATAAAGGACATAAAAATGGGTGAGCCGGTTTACAAGTACGGTCAGGTAATAGGTCTGGCAACCAGAGACATCAATGCAGGAAATTATGCCCATGTGCACAACATTGAAAGCACCAGGGGACGCGGAGATAAACAGCAGGAGGCAGAAAAATGAAATTAACCGGGTATAAAAGAGAAAACGGAACATTCGGCATCAGAAATCACTTGCTCGTAATTCCTGCTTCAGTCTGTGCAGGCGAAACAGCTGTAAAAATTGCAAATCTGGTTCCCGGAGCTGTTGCAATACCACATCAGCACGGATGCTGCCAAGTCGGTGCAGATTACAAACAGACTGTAAGAACACTCACGGGTTTTGGATGCAATCCAAATGTAGGTGCAGTGCTTGTTGTTGGCTTGGGATGCGAAGGAATAAATTCAAGGGAAATGGCAGAAAATATAGCTAAAACAGGCAAAAGAGTTGAATATATAATAATTCAGGAAAACAACGGAACATTGGGAACCATATCAAAGGGAGCTGAAATTTTAAGCAGGATGTCTGCAGAACTTTCTTCACAGCAGAAGGTTGAATTTGACATCAGCGAAATTATTCTTGGACTTGAATGCGGAGGGTCAGACCCTACAAGCGGCATTGCTTCAAATCCTGCCATAGGTAAGGCTTCTGACATGCTTGTTGCAGCCGGCGGAAGCAGCATATTGAGCGAAACAACTGAAGTAATTGGAGCTGAGCATCTTTTGGTTGACAGATTTGAAACCGAGGAGAAGAAAGCAAAGTTTTTGAGAATGGTAAGCGACGTTGAAAAAAGGGCAATTGCCATGGGTGAGGATTTAAGAGGAACACAGCCTACCCCTGGAAACATTCAGGGTGGACTCACCACCATAGAAGAAAAGTCCCTGGGATGCATGCACAAGGCAGGGACAATGTATAATTTCCAGGATGCGCTGGAATATGCACAAATGGTTCATAAGGATAAAAAGGGACTTTATTTCATGGATACTCCCGGCGAAGATATAGATTCCATTACAGGCATGGTGGCTGGAGGAGCACAGATTGTTGTATTCACAACCGGAAGAGGAACGCCCACAGGATGTCCTATTGCTCCCGTAATCAAAATCACAGGCAATACAAACACATACAACAAGATGAAAGACAACATCGACATCAATGCAGGCAAAATAATTACTGACGGAGCCACACTTGATGACATAGGAAGAGAAATATTTGACAAAATAATAGAAGTATCAAACGGACAACTGACAAAAGCAGAGGTCCTTGGGCACAGAGAATTTGGAATTTACAGAATCGGTTATACATTTTAAAAATTATAAATTGAGGAGAATAATATGAAAATTTTAAAGGGCATTCAAAAAGTTCCTGGAGGATTAATGGTAGTACCACTGCTTCTGGGCGCAACAATCAATACTTTTTTTCCTAACGCGCTCATGATAGGGGGATTTACAACAGCATTGTTCAAAAACAGCGCCAGCGCACTTATAGCACTATTCTTATTATGCAACGGAGCACAAATTGATGTAAAACAGGCAGGAAGTTCTCTTGCAAAAGGCGTAGGCCTTACACTTGTTAAATTTATACTTGGAGCCGGTTTAGGCTGGGCTGTGGGAAAAGTATGGGGAATAAACGGGGTGCTGGGACTCAGTCCAATAGCAATCATAGCAGCTGTAACTAACTCAAACGGAGGGCTTTATGCTGCTCTTGCAGGACAATACGGCGATGCATCAGATGTTGGAGCAATTTCTATATTGTCAATAAATGACGGACCTTTCCTTACAATGATAGCATTAGGTGCTGCAGGACTTGCTTCCATTCCTTTCATGTCGCTTGTTGCCTGCATAGTGCCTATTCTGGTAGGATTCATTCTTGGAAATGCAGATGAAGACATGAGAGAGTTCTTGGCAAAGGGCACTGTATTATGCATTCCTTTCTTTGCATTCCCATTAGGAGCTGCACTTAACTTTGGACAAATAATTACTGCAGGAGTGCCTGGAATAATTCTTGGACTTGTTTCAACAGTTGTAACAGGATTCGGCGGTTTCTTCGTAATGAAATTACTGAAGGCAAAAAATCCGGCAGTAGGCGCTGCAATAGGAACAACTGCAGGAAATGCAGTTGCCACACCTGAGGCAGTAGCAGCAGTTGACCCTGCACTGGCAGCCGTAGCAGCAGCCGCAACTGTACAGGTTGCCGCAGCCATAATTGTTACTGCAATATGCTGTCCGCTTCTGGTTTCTTACCTGGATAAAAAAATTAACGGAACAAACAGAAAGATTAAAGAAGTTTAACATTGTTGTCATGAATTTAAAGGCAGACTCAGTCTGTCTTTAAATTCTGTAAGGAGGTTTTAATATAAACAGATATTTAATCATAGCTGATGATTTTACCGGAGCAAATGATACAGGCGTACAGCTTAAAAGGAGAGGAATTTCCACGGACGTGGTGTTTTCCGCTGAACTGATTGGCAATACGGATACATCATATGTTGCAGACACTGAAACAAGAGGAATGTCCGGAGAAGAAGCATACAGCACCGTTGAAAAAATCATTAAGGACATTGATTTTTCCAGTTTCAAATATGTGATAAAAAAGGTGGATTCCACTTTGAGAGGGAATATAGCCGAAGAAATCAAAGCCGTGGATGAAGCTTTCAAGAGCGATATGGTAGTCTTTTCTCCTGCACTTCCTGATCTGGGGAGAACAACCGTTGAAGGGGTACATTGTCTTAACGGTACTCCAATTACAAAGACTGAACTTGCAAGAGATCCTGTTAAACCCGTGACAGAAGATAACATTAAAAAAATACTTGAAAAAGCATATGCAGAAAAGGTTATTCACGTAAATACTAAAGATGTGGAAGAAGGAAACTTCAACTTTTCAGCAGGAAGAATATTTACGTTTGATGCATCAAGCAACGCTCACATGCAGACAATAATAAACAAGGGACTTGCAACAGGAAAAAGAATATTATGGGTTGGAACAGCTGCAATGGCTGACAATCTCTTTGAAATTGAATATAAAACTCCTCCTTCACTGGCAGTTGTGGGAAGCGTGAGTTCCGTAACAAGGTTACAGGTAAAATTTGCAGAAAATTCAGGAATAAAAATACTTAAAGTTCCGGTTTCTGATATAATTGAAGGCAGGAGCATAGAAGACACCGTCAATGAAGCAGTTGAAATTTTAAACCAGGGTAAGGACCTGATCCTTATTTCTCCTGCATCCTACAGCCTTGAAGAATATGAACAGATAAATGGATCAGGCATTCTAAAGTCCATGTCTACCAATGAAATCAGTATATTTGTGCAGGATGTTCTTGGAGAAATATCAAAAGAAGTTCTTGATAAAGTAAAGATATCAGGAGTTTTTCTCACAGGAGGAGACACAGCAACAGGACTTTTCAAAAAGCTTGGAGCACTGGGTTCTTCCATAAGCGGAGAGGTTACAACAGGCATTCCTCTCATGAGATTAAGAGGCGGTTCATTTGACGGACTCAAAGTGATTACAAAGGCAGGAGCTTTCGGAAAGGAAGATATTCTTGCATATTCAATGAGAAAACTTAAAGAGGTGTCAACGGATGAGCGGAATCAATAAAATGTTCGGAATCACATTGGGAGATCCATGCGGCATTGGAACGGAAATTTCATTGAAGGCATTGAAGAGCGTGCCTGATTATGTTTCCAGCTGCATACTTTTTGGAAGCCTTGCGCTTCTTGAACACTACAATGATCTTTTCGGATATGGATTTAAGTTCAATAAAATAGAAAAAATTGAAGACTTTAAAAAAGGTTACGTGAATGTTCATGACCCCATGAATATTTCACTTGATGATTTTGAAATAGGAAAGGTGAGCGCCAACGGAGGAAAATGCGCTTTCTTAAGCGTGAAGGCTGCTATTGACTTTGCCCTTAGAAAGGATATTTCTTCAGTTGTGACTGCTCCCCTGAACAAAGAGGCACTGCATCTGGCAGGATACAACTATGCAGGGCACACTGAGATTTTCGGTGAATTCACACATGGAGAATCATATGCTATGCTTCTTTGGAGCGACAAACTTAAGGTTATTCATGTAACTACCCACATGTCTCTTCGCGATGCATGCGACAATGCAAAAAAACAAAGAATAATGGATGTTGTTCACCTGGCGGACGAAACACTTAAAAAACAAGGTTACTTTTCTCCAAGAATTGCAGTTGCAGGACTTAATCCCCATGCAGGTGAAAACGGCATTTTCGGAAGAGAAGAAATAGAAGAAATTCAACCAGCTGTTGAACAGTGCAAAAAAGAAGGAATAAATGTTTCAGGTCCTGTGCCTCCGGATACAGTATTTTTGAGGATGTATAAGGGCGAATATGATATCGTGGTAGCCATGTACCATGACCAGGGACACATACCGCTTAAGCTTTTGAATTTTGACAGCGGTGTTAACATCACTGTCGGTCTTGATGTTGTAAGAACATCGGTGGACCATGGCACTGCATTTGACATAGCAGGCAAAAATATTGCAAGAGAAGAAAGCATGCTCAAGGCAATTGAAATAGGAATGAAGTTATAACGTTTATGAAAAAGGAAAGCCAATAATCCGCAAATAGCTGCAGATTTTATTTATCATCAACATAAAATTATATGTTTTATTTAAGGAGGTTATTTATGACTAGTATAAAACTGCCCTATGGCAAAGAACACGTATCACTGGAAATTCAGGAAGAAAGATTGAAGGCTGTGCTTGTAAGCGAGCTGCATCACTATAAACCGGAAATGGGCCAGACAGAACTGGTAAAAAACGCAATGGAAAATCCAATAGGTTCAGAAAAACTCAGTGACCTGGCAAAGGGAAAAGAGAAAATTGTCATTATTGCCAGTGATCACACAAGACCGGTACCAAGCAAGGTTATCATGCCCCTTATGCTTGAAGAAATAAGAAAAGGAAATCCAAAAGCCGATATCACTATTCTTATTGCAACAGGGTGCCACAGAGAAACTACAAAGGATGAACTTGTTTCAAAATTTGGAGAAGAAATTGTAAATAACGAAAAGATTTACATCCATGACTGCGATGACGAAAGCATGCTCGTAAAATTAGGAATTCTTCCATCAGGGGGCGAGCTCATTATCAACAAGCTTGCCCATGAGGCAGACCTTCTTGTTGCAGAAGGATTCATTGAACCACACTTCTTTGCAGGCTATTCAGGCGGAAGAAAAAGCGTGCTTCCTGGAATTGCAAGCCG
>NZ_JAJUJR010000083.1 GCF_029265225.1 Sedimentibacter sp. | reverse complement strand
GGATCTGGGCAAGGTAATGGCTCTCATAATGCCTAAAACAAAAGGCAAGGCTGACGGAAAACACATAAACGAAATTGTGGCTAAATATATAAAGTAGGTAAAGACCCCAAATAATTGGGGTTTTTTTATTTAGCCCTAACCCCGTATTTCCGACCGTAGGAAAGGAAATATGGCGGTAGGTCTAACGCAACGAATTCCAAATATATGCGACCGGAGGGAGCAAATATATTTGTGAATGAGACTGCGTTTAGCCCAGCGTTACGTAAGAAGAGAAATTTCCTTATCCTTTACATAATCCCAATCAAAATTCCAATGTATTCCTATAATTATTTAAAACAAACCTCATAGTATCCCATAAACAAGCATAATTTATTGTAAGGATATATGGAGGGAGGACTGTATGGGCAAATTTAACAATTTTAGAAGTTATCTGGCAGATAATCTGGAAATTCCAAATGATGCATTTTCGGACAATTTTGATCTCAGGATGCACGGCAACAAAAAAGTAATAATAGAGAATCATACGGGAATTACAGTATACGAAAATGATGAAATAGGAATAAAAACCAATGATCAGTACATTTTGATAAAGGGTTCAAAATTTAAAATAGAAGAAATCAACAGCTTTAAAGTTATAGTAAAAGGAGAAATAAAAGAAATTATATTTAGCAAGGAGTAAATATGCTGATATTTAAGTTGATGTATTTAATAAGGGGCTACGTTGTAGTTCGCCTCAAGGATGCAAACTTCGAAAAAATCATGAATTTACTCAGAAAAAAAGGAATTGTAATGTGGGATGTGGAAAAGAAAGACAATGAAATCAAGTTTAAAATATCCTACGACGATTACAGGAAGTACCAGGACATAATAAAAGAAACAAGGATGGAAACAATAAAAAAGAAAGGTATTGCTCTTAACTTGAGAAAAATCAAGGTGCGCAAAGGTTTTGTGGGCGGACTTTTCATACTTTCCATATGCCTTTACCTTTTGTCTTCTCTTGTGTGGAATGTCGAAGTCATAGGCACAAACAACACAACTGCAAAAAAAATAAAGACAGTGCTTGAAGAAAATGAAATAAAAGTGCCTGTTTCTCAGGGAAGCCTTGAAACAAAATCTATTGAAACAATGCTTTACAAGAATTTTGACAACTTCAAATTTGTTGAAGTCTATGTGGAAGGGTCCAATCTGATTATTTTCGTCAAGGAAAAAACCATTGAACCTTCAGAAATCAAAAATAATGATCCTACAAGCATCATATCAAAGAAAAATGCAATCATAAGCAAGGTCATTGCTAAAAGCGGTCAGCCTGTTGTAAAGGAAGGGGACGTTGTTTATGAAGGACAGACTTTGATTATGGGAATAATAAAAAATAAAAATTCCGAAGAATTTATGATGGTTCCATCGGACGGAATAATTTATGCCAAGACTTATTATAATTTTGAAATGAAAGAAGAAAAAATACGGGATGTGAATGTGTCCACAGACAACAGAAAAGTTTCGTTTTTCTTGAAAATTAATGGTAAAAATGTTAAAATAATAGGTGACAAAGCTCCTTATGAAAATTATAATTATAAAGAGAACATCATTGATGTACCTGTACTATCAAGTTTGACTAATATAAAGATTGTAAAAGGTGTATACTATGAAGAGACTGTAAAAAAAATCGAAATAGATGAAAATACGGCTCAGAATAAAATGAAGGTTGCCATGTACGACGACCTTATAAAAAAATGCAACAAAGACTCGAAAATATTGAAATCATCCATCAATTTCACGGAGGATGAACAATATTATTATTTGAGGGCTCAGATAGAAGTTATGGAAGACATTGGCGAATCGGTGAAAATTTATCCCATGACTGATGTGAAAGACGAAATTAATGAAGAAAACCAAGGAGGATAAATGGAGTTTTTTGAAGAAAGCATAATATTGTCGGATGAAGATGATTTAATCAGACTTTTGGGAATACACGACAAAAACATCAAAATAATAAAAAGTTATTTCGATGTGAACATTCTGGTGAGAAACGGAGAAATCAAAGTCACCGGCGAAAAGTCCAAGGCTGAATCCGTGTGCAAAATATTGAAGGATATGATAAACGTCATAGACACCGAAGGAGAAATAAGCGACCAGAAAGTGGTGTATCTCATTGAAGCAAACAAAACAAATTACAGCATAGATTACAATGAAATTTTAAAGGATGTCATTGTTACATCAGCATCAGGAAGAGTCATAAAAGCAAAAACCGTGGGACAGAAAAGATATATCGACATGATAAACACCAAGGACATAACATTCGGCATAGGCCCTGCGGGTACTGGAAAGACATACCTTGCAGTTGCTGCTGCCGTAAACGCGTTCAGGAAGAAAGAAGTCGAGAGAATAATTCTTACAAGACCTGCGGTTGAAGCAGGAGAAAAGCTCGGGTTCCTGCCTGGAGACTTGCAGGATAAAGTTGACCCGTACTTAAGACCTCTTTATGATGCTCTTTTTGACATAATGGGAATTGAGAATTTCATGAAAAATGTGGAAAAACAGCTTATTGAGGTTGCTCCTCTGGCATACATGAGAGGACGAACCCTGGATTCATCATTCATAATACTTGACGAAGCGCAAAACACAACAAATGAGCAGATGAAAATGTTCCTGACACGTCTTGGATACGGCTCAAAGGCTGTAATAACAGGTGACATAACTCAGATAGACCTTCCGGGAGACAAGAAATCAGGACTTAAATCTGTAATAAATATATTAAAGGATGTTGAGGATATTGGATTCATGTTCTTCCACACTTCGGATGTTGTAAGGCACAAGCTTGTGCAGGATATTATCAAAGCATATGAAAGATTTGAGGCCAAATGATGATTAATGTATTATTTGATAACAGACAAGATATAATGGAAATTTCAGAGGCAAATGAAAAAGCAATAGAAAAGGCCGTTGAAACAGTTCTTGCTGCTGAAAATCAGGAAGGTAACTTTGAAGTCAGCGTATCTTTCGTTACAAATGAAGAAATAAGGGAGCTTAACAGGGACTATAGAAATGTGGACAGCGAAACGGACGTATTGTCTTTTCCCATGGACGACGATGATGAATTTGACGGCGTCATAATACTTGGGGACATTGTCCTTTCAACTCAAAGAATAATTGAACAAGCCAATGAGTTCGGGCACAGCCTTGAAAGGGAAATGATATATCTTTCTGTTCACAGTATGCTGCATTTGCTGGGATATGACCACATGACATCTTCTGAAAAAGAAGAAATGAGACAAAGAGAAAAGGAAATCATGAAAGAACTTCAGTTGTTTAAATAAATTGCAGAGGATGATCCATGATAAAAAAGACTTTTATTGTTTTAATGATTGTAATGCTTATATTTGCATCGGCTTGTTCAAGCAAGACTTCTGCCCCTGAAAAACCTGCAGAAGAAGCAGTTCCTTCTGAGCCTGATAAAACAGGTGAAACAATAATAACAGATCCTGAAGAAACTGTTGAAGAAGAAACAGGTGAAGATGATAAGAACAAGGTCGTTTCTCCTCTTGACGGACTCAGATATTATCCTGAACAACTTAAAAATCGTCCTGTGGCTGTGTCAATCGACAACCATCCGGGTGCCAGGTGGCAGGCAGGACTTTCTCAGGCTGAAATAATATACGAGTTTGAAGTGGAGTATCCATATACAAGGTATCTGTGTATTTTTCTTGCCAAGGAGCCTGAAATGATTGGTCCTGTAAGAAGCGCAAGACCATATATTATTTATTATGCACTTGAAAATGACGGTATTTTTGTCCATGTAGGCGGAAGTGAGGATGCATTTTCGGAAATTGACCGCCTTGGCTGTGCAGAAGTTTACGGACTTTATTCAGGTGCCATGTGGAGATATTATGACACAGGAAAAACGGCTCCTCACAACATGTACACTACCATTAAATCCATACGTGACGAGGCAGCTTCATATGGATACAGGACAGAAGGAAATTTTGAAGGATACATGTTTAATGAAAAAACACAGAACCTTTCAACAAACTATAAAGACATACTTAATGCAGAAAAAATAAACATCATATACAATAAAAGCAACACCACTGATTATGAATATGACGAGGAAAAGGAACTTTACCTGAGGTTCAAGGACGGTGAGAAGCATGTTGACGAACTTGACAACAACCAGCTCAGTGCAAAAAACATAATAGTTCTTGAAACGAAAAAAAGTGTTCTTGACAACGCAGGAAGGCTGTATCTTGGTACAGTTGGTGAAGGAAGAGGATTTTACATAACAAATGGTGAAGCAATTGAAATCACATGGAGCAAAAGCAAAGAAGACGCAAGGACAAAATTTTACTCAGGAAACGAAGAAATAAAATTTAATCCAGGCAACACCTGGATACAGATTGTCAGTTATTTAGACAATGTAAGCATTGGAAAAGATTAATTTAAAGGTGGGTATTATGGAAGACAAACTATTGATAAAAATAGCCATGGAGGCCAGAGAAAAATCATACAGTCCATATTCTAATTTCAAGGTGGGAGCAGCTGTATACACTAAAAGCGGAAAAATTTTCACAGGATGCAACATTGAGTCTGCATCATTTACACCAACAATATGTGCAGAGAGAGTTGCACTTTCAAAGAGCATTTCAGAAGGATACAAGGACATAGAAAAAATTGCAGTTGTGGGAAGCGACAAGAAAATTTCATTTCCATGCGGAGTGTGCAGGCAGTTTCTCAGGGAGTTTGGAAGAGACATAAAGGTTATATGCGCTAAAAATATAGATCAATACGAAGTACACACTTTGGAAGAACTTCTGCCGGACAGTTTTGGTCCGGAAGACTTGGATTAACAAAAGAAAGAGGGAAATAATGTTTAAATCAGGATTCGTAACAATAATAGGAAGACCAAACGTAGGCAAATCAACATTGATGAACACAATGATAGGCGAAAAAATTTCAATAATGTCAGATAAGCCTCAGACAACAAGAAACAAAATAAGGACTGTATATACAGACGAAGAAGCTCAAATTATTTTTCTGGATACACCAGGAATTCATAAGCCTAAAAATCAGCTGGGCGAATTCATGAACACGGAAGTTGATGCGGCAATTGAGGAAATGGACGTATTGATTATGATAACGGACGAGTTCAACAAAATAGGACCGGGAGACGAATTCATAATCGAAAAAATCAAAAATGTCAAATCCAAAAAAATACTCATAATCAACAAGGTTGACATGTTTGACCAGGCAGGAGCAATCCGCATGGCACAGGAGTTTGGAAAATACAATGTATTTGACGACATACTTCCTATTTCAGCTCTTAAAAACCTGGGAGTTGATTCACTTGTAAATCTCATAAAGAAATACCTGAAGCCAGGCCCCATGTATTTCCCTGATGATTTCATCACTGACAGGCCTGAGAGATTTGTTGTAGCAGAAATAATAAGGGAAAAGGCGCTTATGTATCTGCATGATGAAGTACCTCACGGAATTGCAGTTGAAATAGAAGAAATGAAGGAAAGAAAAAACAGAAACTTAGTTGACATAAGAGCCAGCATTTTGTGCGAGAAAAAGTCACATAAAAGCATAATCATCGGAAAAGAAGGAAGAAAAATAAAGGGAATAGGCAAAAGCGCCAGAGAAGACATAGAAAAACTCCTGGGAAGCCAGGTCAACCTGCAGCTGTTCGTAAAAATTTCTGAAAACTGGCGTGACAACAATTATCTTTTAAAAAGTCTCGGATATGATCAGAAATGATGACTGAGGAGGTTCTTGTTGTCAGGGATGTAAGCTACAAGGAGAACGATAAAATTCTTCACGTTATTTCAAGAACAAGAGGCAAAATACAGCTCATGTCAAAAGGCTCCAAGAAGCCAAACTCACATCTTGTCAACGTGTCTCAGATTTTTGCATATTCAAAATGTTCGCTTACATTTTCAAGAGATATGTATATAATAACATCTGCAGAACTCATTGATAATTTTTACGGTCTTAAAAACAATCTTGAGGCATATTACAGAGGAAGCTACATTCTTGAGCTCATAAGCTATGTAGCTCAGGAAAATGAATATGATTACAGGATTTTTGACATGACTGTGGCAGTATTAAATCATCTTGCAAACAGCAGGGAAAATCATGACAAACTTGTTGCAGCTTATGAACTTAAGCTTGCATCAATGCTTGGGTACAAGCCGGATTTCAGACGCTGTATATCCTGTGGCAGAACAATAAAGGAAGACGCGGTGTTTTCAATCAGTGAAGGAGGCTTGTTCTGCAAAGAGTGCGTAAAATATGGAAACGGTATAAATGTCACTTATGGTGAAATACTAACTTTGGATAAAATTTTAAAGTCAAAATTTGAAAATATAGGCTCAATTGAAGTAAATACAAAATCTATGAATTTAATCAGAAGCTTTTTGTTTTATTACATAGGCAGGGATAATTTTACTACATTGAAGCTCATTTAGAAAAGGAAGGTTAACTATGGAAAATGACAATTTACAAAAAATCGACGAGATTTTGAAGCGTACAAACACCGATTATTCAACAGCAAAACAAGCACTTGACGATGCAGGCGGAGATGTTCTTGAAGCAATAATTCTCATTGAAAACATGAGCAAAAGCAAATCCGGCTCCGGTCAGAACAAAGGCGAACAGCTTATGAACCAGCTTAAGGACATTTTGTCCAAGGGCAATGCAACAAGGCTTACAATCAAGAAAAACAATGAAGTTATTATCAACGTTCCTATTACAGCAGGTCTCATAGGAGCTTTCATAGCACCTTTTTTGTCTGCAGCAGGAATAACGGCTGCTCTTCTTACTCAGTGCTCTGTTGAAATAACTCAGGCTGACGGCAATGTAATCGACCTTGGACAAAAGGTTGACCAGGGAGTTGACGCAGTGAAGGATGCAATGCAGGACATGATGGAAGGCGCAGAAAACCTGAAGGATGACATCACAAACACATTCAATAAAAATAATGACGAATTATAAAAGAAAATCTTGACATAAAAACTTTATTTTGTTACATTATAGTTAATGTTGAGACTGTGATAAAGAGGAGTAGTCCATAGTGATTTCTCAGAGAGCCGGAATTGGTGGGAGACGGCATTGAAGTATGGATGAAGGGAACTTTGGAGTCCTTTGTTTAAAGAGGACGAAGCGAAAGCTTTGTCAAATAGGGTGGAACCGCGGAATTAATCTTTCGTCCCTATACGGGATGAGAGATTTTTTTGTATTTAATCCATTCATCCTAAAATATTATAAATTAAATGGAGGAAATCATGGCAAAGAATGAAAAAAACAAGCTTGAGAAATTAGTTTCTCTTTCAAAATCAAGGGGTATAATATTTCCTGGCTCAGAAATTTACGGTGGATTGGCAAATACATGGGATTACGGTCCTTTGGGAGTTGAAATAAAAAACAACGTAAAAAGAGCATGGTGGAAAAAATTTATACAGGAAAGCCCATACAATGTAGGACTTGATGCTGCTATACTCATGAACCCGACAACTTGGGTTGCGTCAGGACACGTGGGAGGATTCAGCGATCCGCTCATGGACTGCAAGGAATGCAAGTCAAGATTCAGAGCTGACAAATTGATTGAAGATTTCATGCATGAAAAAGGCGAATCTCAGGTTGTTGACGGCTGGTCAAACTCTGAAATGGAAGCATACATAATTGAAAATAAAATTGAATGTCCTGAATGCGGCAAAGCTAATTTTACTTCCATAAGAAAATTCAACCTGATGTTTAAGACATTTCAGGGAGTTACGGAAGATTCACAGGCTGAAATATTCCTGAGACCTGAAACTGCACAGGGTATATTTGTAAACTTTAAAAATGTGGCTCGTTCCACACGCAAGAAAATTCCTTTCGGAATAGGACAAATAGGCAAATCATTCCGTAATGAAATTACTCCCGGCAACTTCACTTTCAGAACAAGAGAGTTCGAACAGATGGAACTTGAATTTTTCTGCAAACCTGGAGAAGACATGGAGTGGTTCTACTACTGGAAAGAATTTGCAATGAACTGGCTTTTGAACCTTGGCATGACAAAAGAAAATGTTCGTTTCAGAGATCATGAAAAAGCTGAGCTTTCACATTACAGCAACGCAACTTCTGACATAGAGTACCTGTTCCCGTTTGGATGGGGAGAACTGTGGGGAATTGCAGACCGTACAGATTTCGACCTGAAGGCACACATCACCACTTCCGGTGAAGATCTTTCATATCAGGATCCTGTTACAAACGAAAAATATGTTCCATACTGCATCGAACCATCTCTTGGAGCAGATCGTGTAATGCTTGCTCTTCTTCTTGACGCATTCAATGAAGAAGTACTTGAAGACGGAACAGACAGAGTTGTGCTTAAGCTTCATCCTGCACTGGCACCATACAAGGCTGCCATATTCCCGCTTACAAAGAAGCTTAATGATCAGGCAACTGAACTTTACCACAAGTTGCAGAAAAACTTCAATGTT
>NZ_JAJUJR010000342.1 GCF_029265225.1 Sedimentibacter sp. | reverse complement strand
ATTCTGTAATTCATTTCTGTTCCTCCTCTTATTGACAGCTGAAAGGTCATTCTTGGATATGCCTTCAATGATTTGCCGTTTAATCTGGCCTCTGAAGGTGTCAAACCATGCATGTTGAAAAAAGCCCTTGCAAATGAATCAGGTGAATTATATCCATATTTCACTGCTACATCCACTACCTTCACGTCCATGCTTGACAGTTCAAAAGCTGCCAGTGTGAGACGCCTTTTGCGAATATATTCAGACAGACTCATTCCTGCCAGAAATGAAAACATCCTGCTGAAATGATACTCAGAGCTCAGTGCAATTCTTGACACTTCCTTAAAGTCTATTTCATTGTCCAGATTTTCTTCTATATAGTCCAGCGCTTCATTCATTTTTTTAATAGAATCCATAACTAATGACCTCCTTTAAAACAATAGTAACAGATTTCATTTTTATGTTCCCAACATTCATTGCACGAAAATGCAGGATTTATATTAGTCTCTTTAATTTAGAAAAGGCGCAAAGAATTTTCTGCGCCTTACTTATTACTTCAATGATTCAATTATTTTGTCCACAAAGTCATCAACTGATTTTTGCTGCTCTTCTTTTACTGAAGATGTTATTTCAAGGGGTTCTCCAATTATTTCAACGTTTTTCATTGTGCATGCTATTTCTTCCATTATCTTTGATGCCCTCGGAGCCCAGGTTCCGTTTCCTACCAGTGCAATTTTTCTGTTCTGGAACTGCAGTGCTGCAAGTTCCTTCATGAGGTTTTCCATTCCATAGTAAAGTCCAAGGTTGTATGTTGGAGATGCAAAAATAATGTGACTGTATTTCCATGCGTCAGAAATGATGTATGAAGGATGGGTCTTTGACACGTCATACATGTGCATGTCCTTAACGCCTTTTACTGCAAGCTTGTTTGCAATTACATTCATTACATTTTCCGTATTTCCATACATGGAGGCATAAACTAACATCACGCTTTTCTTTTCAGGTTCGTACCTGCTCCACAAATCGTATTTGTTCAATATGTAAGACAGGTTATTTCTCCATATTGGTCCGTGAAGAGAACAAATCATGTTTATTTCACATGATGACAGCTTCTTAATGATTGACTGAACCTGCTGTCCGTACTTGCCCACTATGTTTGCATAGTATCGTCTTGCTTCTTCAGCATATGTGCATTCAAAATCCGTGTCATCGGCAAAAAGATTTCCTGAAAGGGCTCCAAATGAGCCAAAGGCATCTGCAGAGAAGAGAATTTTTTCAGTCATCTCATATGTGAACATAACTTCCGGCCAATGAACCATAGGAGCAAAGAAAAATTTCAAATTGTGTTCTCCAAGATTCAGAACATCTCCTTCTTTTACTTCATGCATGTTCATCTGAAAGTCAAAATTATAAAACTGGCTTATCATCTGGAAAGTTTTTTTGTTTCCCACAATTTTAATAGAAGGGTATCTTCTTACTATTTCCTCTATGTTTGCGCAGTGATCTGGCTCCATGTGGTTTATGACCATGTAATCAAGATTTCTTCCTCCAAGCGCTTCAGTTATGTTTTCTATAAACTGTCTGCTGATGGACTGGTCAACAGTATCAACAAGCGCTGTCGCCTGGTCCAGAATCACAAATGAGTTGTAGCAAACGCCTGATGGTATGGGAAACATGTTTTCAAACCTCTCAAGCCTTCTGTCATTTCCTCCCACCCATATTATATTTTTGCTTATATTTTGTACACAGTGCATGATTTTCCTCCGTATGATGTTTCGTAAGTTGTAATTTATTGATATTTGCATAAATTATATCACACAAAGATATTTCGTGGAATAATTTTGACGACAAAATAATATTATTTTTCAAATTTCCTGAATGCTGCAGTCAAATGGAAATGTTGACTCCAAGGAGAAATACATGTAAAATGAGATAACAAATTAGGGAGAATGACTATGAAATATGAAGTTATAATGTTTGATGCAGATGACACGTTGTTTGATTTTAAAAAGGCTGAAAAGGAAGCCTTTAAAAATACAATGGTTGGTTATGGAATAAATTATGATGAAAATTACCACTACAGAATATATGATGAAATAAACACAGCACTTTGGAGGGATCTGGATAACGGGCTCATAACTCAGGAAGACTTGAAATATAAACGCTTTAAAATACTTTCAGACAGACTGGATGCCGGATTTGATGAATATGAATTTGCAAAAATTTATATGAAAAACTTGTCTCAGGGCTCATTCCTGTATGAAGACAGCATTCCTCTGATTCAGAGTCTCAGGAATGATTACCGCATGACTATTATAACAAACGGCCTTACAGATGTGCAGCATAACAGGGTCAGAAATTCTGCCATTGGCAAATACATGGAAGAAGTTGTAATATCAGAGGAAGTCGGGCTTTCAAAACCTGATTTCAGAATTTTTGACTATGCCCTGAAAAAAATCAATTATCATGACAAAAGCAAGGTAATAATGGTTGGCGACAGCCTTACCACAGACATTCAGGGAGGAATCAACTCAGGAATCGACACATGCTGGTACAATCCGGACAAAATCATTAATAAAACAAAATTCAAACCTACATACGAAATTTCACACCTCATGATGCTTAAGGAAATTCTCGAAAAATAAGCAAAAAAGTCAATATTAAATTGACTTTTTTTAATACTATCGTCTTTATTTGTTTAGGATGCAAATATAATTCTTTTTAACCTTTCAAGGCTGAATATTTCTGCCATTGAACAGTATTTATCAACCATGGACACAACAACTGATTCCTTGTACCTGGGAAGCCTCAGAGTCAAAGGCCACATGTGCTTCACAATTATGTCTTCTTCAATACTGTTAAGCTTATAGTATTTTCTTGCATTGTCAAGAGCGGTATAGGGATGCGTAAATCCGTGCAGT
>NZ_JAJUJR010000285.1 GCF_029265225.1 Sedimentibacter sp. | reverse complement strand
GAACTGCTTCATCTGACGTGGAATAGACGGTTACGGAAGCATTTTCCACGGGTACAGTTCCAAGTTCTGCTACTGTCCTAACGTTGATAAATCCAAATTCTTCTGTTCCATTTGTTTTTTTTATCAATTTATTGTTAGCCTTGTAAGGTTTAAGGGCATTAATACTTTTGCAGGTCAATTTTTTGCCTCCTTCTTGTTTTCGTATATTATAATTGTTAATCTATAAGAAAATACATACTACCAATAATATATGCATTACAGGAAAAATTGATTGTATTCAAGAGACTATGTATTTTAATATGAAGAAATGTTGAAAAATTATTTTGATTGAAGTAATATAGAAGGAAAAGATTATGGGAGGAACGAGATGACAAAAGGAAAGAAAGCTGTATATTATATTTGTGACGATAAAAACTGGGGGCATGTAAGCTTTCTTGTTTGGGACATTTTAAAGGAAGAAGGATACTTAAGTCCTGCAGGTTTTACTTTTGACGGCAGGGAAGTGATGAAGTACGCAGATGAAAAAAACAATGAATATTACTTTGCTCCCAGTGATACTGCTGTCTGTCTTGATTATCCAAGGTTTTTGCCGGACATGAACAGGCATTTCGGCGACTTTGACATGTCAGGGATGGTAACCTGGCATGAAGGAACAAATGCGCCTGAAAAAGTTCTTACAATACACACAATAGGAGACGTGCCATCAGGCTGCTACGGCCTGGCTAATCCTCTATACAATCACAACCTCATGTGTTCTATGGAAAAAATTCGCAATGAAATCGGACTGGAAGATTTCAGGGTTGTAACTGAAGCTACGCACTGGTCAGGAGCCCATGATGGAACTGGTGACCCTAGACTGCTGCTTGAATATAATGTTCCCATGGTTGACATAGAAGTTGGAAGCGAAGAAGACAGCTGGTCAAACAAACAGGCATGCAGAGTATTAGCCCGTTCACTTGTACATGTCTTTGATGAAGACATAAGACTATATAACTTGCTTTGTGTGGGCGGCGTTCATTTTGATCCTAATTTTGCCGAGGCAGCACACACATCCTGGAATGAGGGAAAAGAATCTTTTGGAATTTCACACATTGTAGCAAACCAGTGGCTTGTTTCCGGTGAATATGAGAACGAACAAGGTGATAAAAAGCTTTCTTCATCCATAGAATCAATAATCGGAGGAATTGACGGCATTGTTTTTCACGACAAGCTCAAGGGCTGCTACAAGGATCTGGTGAGAAAACTCGGTGAAAAATATGATGTTCCCGTCATAAAACACCAGGCGCTCAGGGCACCGGAAAATATCGCCTGGCATTAATGTACGCCTGTGGAGGAAAATGTATTTGATTGAATATCATAAACATACATATAAATACTTTAAAATGCATATTGATGAAAAGGTACCATCGTGATATAATATTCAACAATATATTAACCCTTCATGTGTAATTACGTTACGTCAATTATCCAATGGAAATTTAAATATAATCAACCGGAGGTAAAAAATGAAAATTGAAACACAACTGCTTCATGAAGGCTACCAGCCGAAAAATGGAGAACCAAGGGCTCTCCCGATTTATCAGTCAACAACTTACAAGTATGATTCCACTGAACATATAGGAAAATTGTTTGACCTTAGTGTTGAAGGACACATGTATTCACGTATTTCAAATCCCACAGTTGCTGCAGTTGAAGCAAAAATTGCCGCTCTTGAAGGCGGGGTGGGAGCAATGTGCACCACATCAGGACAAGCTGCTTCAATGATAAGCCTTTTGAATATTCTTAAAGCCGGTGACCACTTCATAAGCGTATCAACAATATACGGAGGAACAATAAATCTTTTTGCTGTAACTTTGAAAAGATTTGGAATTGAATGCACATTTGTAAGTACAGATGCAACTGAGGAAGAAATTCAGAAGGAATTCAAGGAAAACACAAGGGCTGTTTTCGGAGAAACAATAGCAAATCCTGCACTATCTGTATTCGATATAGAAAAATTCGCCAGAGCTGCACACAAAAATAATGTGCCTTTGATTGTGGACAACACATTTGCAACACCTGTTCTTTGCAGACCATTTGAATTCGGTGCAGATATTGTTGTTCATTCAACAACGAAGTACATGGATGGTCATGCGGTTCAGCTTGGTGGAGTAATTGTGGACAGCGGAAACTTTGACTGGACAAGCGGAAAGTTTCCAGAATTTACAGAACCTGATGAATCTTATCACGGCGTCGTGTACACAAAAAACTTCGGCAAGGCTGCTTACATAGCAAAAGCAAGAGTGCAGATGATGAGAGACATAGGAGCTTATCCTTCTGCCAATGCAGCTTTCCTTTTGAATCTTGGACTTGAAACACTGGCAGTAAGAATGGAAAGACACTGCAGCAATGCCTTGACTGTTGCCGAATATTTAAGCAAATCAGATAAAGTTGAATTTGTGAACTATCCTGGCCTCCCAACTGACAAATATAATGAACTTGCAAAAAAATATGTTCCAAAGGGAACAAGCGGAGTAATTTCCTTCTCAATAAAGGGAAACAGAGAAAATGCCGTTAAATTCATAGATTCTTTAAAACTTGCATCAAATGAAGTACACGTTGCAGACATAAGCACATGCGTGTTGCATCCTGCCAGTTCAACTCACAGACAGCTTACGGACAGCCAGCTTGTTGCAGCAGGCATAACTCCGGGACTTATAAGACTTTCTGTGGGTATCGAAAACATTGATGACATACTTGAAGATATTGAACAGGCATTATCCAATATCATTTAGCTCAAACATCACGTTGTTTCTTTTAGTGTTTCTCATAAAGTTGATAATGATGTTTTAATTATATTTTTCCGGGTATAAATTTAAGGTGATAAAATATCTGAAAGGGGAAAATATTATGTCTGTAAAGTGGAATGGAACAAAATTATTAAAAACAATTGCTGAAAATGAAAGAAGTGCTGCAAATTTATACAGGGCGATTGCTTCTGAAGCAAGAATTGGAGAATTGTTTTTTGAAAAGCTGGCCAAGGACGAAGAAAGACATGAAAAAATCTACAATGCGCTTCTTGCAAGATTTGAAAAGAATGCGGAAGTGGACCTGGATGAAGAAGATGCCCAGTACATGGATTTGCTGGTAGAAAGCAATGTTCTTTTTGATGAGAAACTAATTGAAGAAGCAAGGAAAATATTTACAAAGAGCCAGATATTCGAACTGGCTGAGCAGTCAGAAAGAGATGCTGTTATATTTGTTACCGAACTTCAAAGACTTTATCCTGATCTTGCCAAAGATGAGATGGCAATAATACTTAAGGAAGAAAAATCTCACCTTAAGATGGTCCTTCAGAGAAAGACAGAAAGCCAGCCGCTTTTTGGAAGAGGACTATAAGTAATAATATAAAACCTGCCGCTATTCGGCAGGTTTTTTGTCATTTGTGCGTTTCCTAGCTTCACGCATTCATTATAAAAAACTCGAATGTTTCATAAAGTTAAAGCAAGAATTTGTCAATATTGAAGTTTTGCAAAAAAATAAGCGGTTATCCCGCTATATTAATTCTGCTCTTTCATTGTCGTCCAGGTTAGGAGAAGATTTGTATTTTGCTCTCAGTGCTGAAAATATTCTTTTGCAGCTTACATCTTCAAT
>NZ_JAJUJR010000096.1 GCF_029265225.1 Sedimentibacter sp. | reverse complement strand
GACCTTGACCCGCAATCTAACTTGAGTTTCAGTTCGGGGGCTGAAACTGAAGATTGTCCCACAATTTATGAAATATTGAAAGGTGAAGCAAAAATAACCTTTTCAATTCAAAAGTTGCCTTCTTATGATGTTATATCCTCCAATATTTTACTGAGCGGAATAGAGTTGGAGTTTACACAGACAGGAAGGGAATTTTTGCTTAAGGAAGCATTGAGCGCAGTTAAAGACAAATATGATTACATATTTATAGATACTCCTCCTGCTTTGAGCATTTTAACGGTAAATGCATTTACAGCTTCAGATTACATCATAATTCCCATGCTGGCGGATATATTCAGCCTCCAGGGAATTGCCCAGCTATCGGAAACAATTGAAAGGGTTAAAAAGTACTGCAATCCAAATCTGAAGGTTGAAGGAATTGTTCTAACAAAATTCAATCCAAGAACAATTTTGAGCAGGGAAATAAAAGGAACAGCCGAACTTATAGCACAACAACTTGACACCAGTATTTTTAAATCAACAATAAGGTCCAGCGTGTCCATAATGGAGGCTCAGACAAACCAGCAGGATATATTTAACTATTCCCCTAAAAATCCGGCAACCATGGATTATATGGATCTGGTAAAGGAACTTATTGAAAGAGGGATATAACGCATGGCGAAAATTAAGAAAACATTTGACAGAGAATTGATGTACAAAAAAATAATGCCTACTAATTTAAAGAAGGAAGAAGAGCAGGAGGAAGGCGAAGATGCACCTTCAGCTGAAAAAATATATCCTGCTGAAAAAAGTATACCAATGGAAACATCAATTTTTCAAAACAAGGAAATAAATGTAAAAAGGGAAGAAAAAAATGATGTCATACTTTACAACGTAATGGAAAAGCTCGTATTGAACAAGCTGGATGCTACTCTTAAAAAAATGAACTGCTGCAGGTGCGACCGCTGCAAGGAAGATATTATCGCTATTGCTTTAAACAATTTAAAGCCAATGTACATTGTTGCAAACAAGGATAACATAAATCAGAAAATCCATGAGCTTGGGGACATTGGAAGCGAAGTAACAACTGAAGTTATAAAGGCAGTTCTCACCGTAAGAAAAAATCCAAGGCATTAATTTTATTTTCTTCTTAAATTTTATCTTTTTGTGACGATATCATATAGGAAATCAGTATAATATTATGAGGTGATCACATGCAGGATAAAATAACCACCATCGATGAAATCAATTTGGACGAAGACACATTAAAGAATAAATATCTTACTTTTTATACAGAACATCAGCTGTTTGGAATTCCAATCGCTGATGTTGTTCAAATTGTGGGCGTACAGGAAATTACAAGGGTTCCTGAGTTTCCGGATTATGCAAAGGGTGTAATCAATTTAAGAGGAACCATTATTCCAATAATTGACGTGAGACTGAGACTTAAAAAAGAAGAAAAGAAGTATGACGAAAGAACATGTATTATAGTTACAAGCATCAATGGTTCATATATAGGCTTCATTGTTGATTCTGTGGACGAAGTTGCTAAAATTAGCGAAGCCAACATATCAAATCCTCCTAAAATGGGTTCTGATTATGTCAGCACATACATAACTGGAATTGCAAAATTAGAAAACAAAATTGTATTGCTGATGAATCTGAAAAAAATGCTCAATGAAAAAGAAATAGAAATGATAACCAATCTGGACTAACAATATCTGCTATAAAGGAGAAAAATATGTACGAAGAAGCTGCAGAAGAATTTGAAGAAATTGAATTTCCATGGCTTGTCTTTAAAATAAAGGAGAATCTGTACACTGTGAACAGCAGGACAATAACTTCAATTGTAATGCTGCCTGAAAAGGTAACAAGGGTTCCCAATGTCCCAAAATACATGCTTGGTCTCATTCACCTAAGGGGAAACGTGATTCCTCTTACAGACCTGAGGCTATTGTTCAACATGAAATCAATCACCGGAGAATATGAAGATTTTGCAAAGATGATTGATGAGAGAAAGTCTGACCACATGAACTGGGTAAAAGAACTCGAACGTTCCGTATCCCAAGACGATGAATTCAAACTTACCACAGATCCACACGAATGTGCATTCGGCAAGTGGTATGATAATTTCACAACTGATATTGAGGCAATAAAGTTTCATCTTAAAAAAATAGATGAACCGCATAAAAAAATACATCAGGCAGCCCATGATGTCCATAGCTGCTCACACGACTGCGACAGCTGCGATAGAGAAAAATGCCTGAAAGAAGTGTTCAAGGAAACAAAGGAAAAAAACATGCCTTATCTGTTAGGACTGCTGGATGAGATGAAGGAACTTTTCAAGCTCCACTATAAGGAAATGGTCATAGTGTTTGAAGATGACAATTCATTTATGGGCATTCTTGTGGATGAAGTTTTATCCGTTGAAAATATAACTCCATTTGAAGAAACCGAAGAAATACGAAAAATGTGCAGGGAAGGTTTTGTAAAGGGAGTTGCAAAAGGACACAAAAATAATGATGTTCTTTTGATGCTTGATGAAGAAAAAATCATGAATCTGGCATAGCTGAAAAAGTACTAATTTTTTTCAGAAATATGACGAATATATATGTGTAAAAAATAAAAGAGGTATTTATATGAAAATCCAAAACATTAACAATTATATGAGCTACAATAAAAGCACAAAATCTACAAAAAGCGAAGAAATCGTAAAAGCAAAAAATTACGATGTTATTGACATTAAAAAAACTTCCGGAAACAAAGACAGCAAAATTGAAAATGTCAAAAAAAGTGTTGTTTCACAGATAGAAACCGAAACCAAGGCTGAGAAAATCCAGAAAATAAAAGAAAGTATAGACAACAAGACATACAAGATTGATGTGGATGAAATTGTCAATAAACTTTTAAAATAAGAGGATAATATGAAAACATTGTATGAATTACTCAGGGAAAGTGCTGAGCTTTATAGTAATTTTTTGGAGCTGGAATATAAAAAATACGAATTCATAATTAAGGACGATACGTTGTCTTTAGATGAAACTGTAGCAAAAGAACAGGCTTTTTTCATGAAAATGAGGGGACTCGAGCAAAAAAGAATAATGCATATTGAAAAAATGGGCATGAAAAATAAAACTCTTTCGGAAATTATAGAGTTGTCGGGTGAAGATGATAAAGCAGTTCTCCAGGAAGCATATGATGAATTGAACAGGCTTATTACTGAAGTCAAGAAAATAAGCAATTTGTGCAAGATGGTTATTGAAGTGAGACTTCGCAGAATAGACAAGGCAATGAACAAGCTGGGGCAAAAAGAAAATACATATTCAATTGAAGATGTAAAAACCAACAATACTAAAAGCTTTTTGCTTTCTAAAAAAATTTAAGGAGAAACATATGCTTAGATCAACATTTTTGGGATATAAGACAGCTACCAGTGCCTTGACGGTAAGTCAAAACCAGATGGACGTAGTGGGGCAGAACATTTCAAATGTAAATACAAAGGGATATACAAGACAGCGTGTTGACATAAATTCGGTTTCATTCAGAACAAGCAATCTCAAGTACGGCCTTACAGGAGTGGTTATAGGACAAGGAGTTGAAACGTCCGGAATCAGCCAGTACAGGGATTCCTTCCTTGACTTAAGATACAGAACTGAATCAGCAAAGGCAGGAAGCCAGGAAGTTCAATTGAGCGCTTTAAGCGATTTGGAAGCAGTCTTTGATGAAATTACAACTGACGGGCTTGATGCTCAATTTTCTGATCTTTTAGAACAGCTTCATTCATTGACATCATCTCCTTCAGATCCTGTTCTGGAGGGAGTTGTAAGGACGTCTGCAGAAATGCTGACTCAAATGTTCAACAATTACTCAGATCAGATAAACACAATCAAGGAACAGCAGCTGACATACCTGCAGGACGGAGCAATTGAAAAGGTAAACAAGCTTCTAGACAATATAGCTGAACTCAATGATCAAATCAAAAAAGACAACATAAGCGGCAATCCTGCACTGGAGCTAAATGATGAAAGAAACATGCTCATTGATGAACTTTCAAGTTATCTTGATATTGACGTGGATGTAGTTCCTCTTGATATAGGCGGAGGAAAAACAATTGACGAGCTTGTGATAAAACTGGACGGAACAAACATTGAACTAGTAAACAGAGAAGAAAATGCAGAACTGGGAGTAGGGACAAGCGGAAACGATACAACAGTAGGATTGAAAATTCCCGAAGTTGACACAGACGGAAAGATTTTAAAAGATGCAGATGGAAACACAATATACACCACAGATTTAACTGACATTTCCTCATCAATCAAGGGAGGACAAATTGACGGCTATCTGAAGTTCATAAACGGAAGCGGTGATTTTGCTGCTGTTGTTGGGTCTGATTATTCCAACAAGGGCATAGTTTATTATGAAAAAATGCTTGACACTCTGGCTAACAAATTTGCAACTGAAATGAATAATCTGAATATTCACGAGAATGGTACAGATGCTGATGGAAACACTGTTTATGAAGGTTATTTATTTGCTGCAAGAACAGGAACGGGAACAGATTCCTTTACAGGCATTACAGCAGCAAACATAAAGATTTCAGATGACTGGGCTGATTCAACAAATTCATATATAAAGAACACCACAGTAACAACAGAAGGGGACAGTTCAGGAGCAACTGACAACATCCTTAAAATGATATCAAAATTTCAGGAAAAGATGGATTTTGAAGTATCTGATGGGGATTCAACAACTACAGACAAGGTGTTGTTCAAAGGATCATTCCAGGAATTTCTTTCATTCACAACCACAAGGCTTAATCTTCAGGTGTCTGATGTTCAGACATCCTATGATACATATTCGGAAACACAGTTTCAAATCGATTATTCAAGAAACAGCATGTCTTCAGTTGACTTGAACGAAGAAGGCGTAAATCTTCTGACATACAGCAAATCATACAATGCTGCTGCAAGGCTTATGACAACAATAGATGAAATGCTGGATACACTGATTAACCAAATGGCTAGATAGGCGGTGAGATTATGAGAATAACTACAAACATGATGTCAAACAAATATATAAAAAATTTGAACAAATCTGCAAATGAGATGAATTATTTAAATGAAAAGGTATCAACAGGCAGAAAGTTTTTTAAAGGTTCAGAGGACCCTGTAAGTGCCATAAAAGCATACAAGCTCAGGCGTGAATACAGAAGCACTGAAATGTATGATACAAACATAAAAGATGTTGATTCATTCCTTACAACGGCAGAAACAAACCTTACTGAAATAAGCGACAACCTGGAGACAGTGTACACATCTTATTTAAAGGGAATAAACGGTACAATGAGTTCTGAAGACAGAGAAATAGTTGCCAAACAGCTTGACAATCTTCAGGCGTCCATAGTGGCATCCTTAAATGGGAAATTCAGCGACAGGTATGTTTTTGGAGGCACCAGCAAGAATGAACTTCCATTTACTATTAACAATGGTGAAATGTATTACAAGGGAGTAAATGTTAATACAGGACTTTTGGCAGATGGAACCGCACCGGATGCATCACTTGACCAACTGTCCAGTGAAGTAATTAATATAGACCTAGGCCTTGGAATAACATTTAACGGAGGAAACCTAAATCAGGATACGGTTTTTAACATTTCCATGGCAGGAATAAGTTTCATGGGATATGGGGATGCAGCAGATGAAAACGGCAATCCAAAGCTTGATTCTGAAGGTGACCCTGTTCCAAACAATCTTTACACGCTGATTGGAAAAATGAAGGATGTATTAAGAAGCGATGATTATTCATTGGAAAAGATTACTCCGTTTATAGATGAATTTGAAGAACAGAAAAATCAAGTATTAGTAAGTATAACCGACATTGGATCAAAAACAAATTATTTGGATTTCCTTAAACTTAGAAATGAAGATAATCAATTTAATTTAAATGAAAAACTGGTTGAAGTTGAAGAGGTGGATAAGGCGGAGGCAATTGTTGATTTTTCGATGCAGGAGTATTCATACAATGCAGCTTTGTCCATGGGAAACAAAATTCTTCAAAACAGTTTTATTGATTTCATGAAATAATAACAAGGAGTGTAATTATGATTGAACCTCTTATAGAAATTAAGACCATTCCCATGTCCATGGAATTTAAAATTAATAAGGCACGATATGAAATAATCAATACCAATGCAACCTTTGAAATGACCAGGGATAAGGGCGGTCTGCAAATGCAGATGAAGCCTACAAAGCTTAATATTGACACTGTTGAAGCAAGATATTCAGCAGGAATCAAAAGTGCAATGAGATCCGTGGAAGACTTTGCGCAAGAAGGTATACAGGCAGCATACAAGGCTACAGCCAGATATGCTGAAGAAGGAAATTTAATGCTTGATATTAATTTCATGGATAATCCTATTCCTGAAATAGCCATGAGAAGATTTTTAAGCGACGTTGATTTTAATATTGGATTTTCTCCGAGTACAGGTCCGGATATTTCATGGGAACCTGGAGAGCTTTCAATAAATTTTGAAATGGATAAACTTAATTTTGACTGGAATGTTGAAAGACCGCAAATCAATTTCATTCCGGGAAGCATAGAGTTCATAATAAACGAATATCCAAGGGTGGAAATAAATTATGTGGGTACCCCAATTTTTGTTCCGCCAAGTTCGAATCCTAATTATAAGGCAATAGATACAAGAATATGAGGTAAGCGATGAATATAAAAACTAGGGATTTTGGATGTATTGCCGTAAATGAAGAAGATGAAATCACCTTCACAAGCGGAATGTACGGTTTTGATGAATATAAAAAATACGTCATTTTGAAGGATTCACCTGAAGATGATGTCATGTACCTGCAGTCTCTTGAAAATACTGATTTATCCTTTGTATTGATCGACCCATATGCAGTTGCCGAAGGTTTTGATCCATCAGTCAACGAGGAAGATTTAAAGGAACTTGAGACAGTCAGTGAATCAGAATTGAAGTTTTTGGTGATTGCAATTATAAAGGAAGAAATCAAGGACTCAGTTGTAAACTTGAAAAGTCCCATTGCAATAAATCCAAAAACAAGAAAGGCCAAGCAGGTTATTTTGCAGAATTCATATCCTCTCAGATACAATATAATCAAAGAGGGGGATTCTATATGTTAGTAATAAAAAGGAAAGAATCCGAGTCCATACTCATCGGGGATGACATTGAGATAATAATTTCTGAAATTTCTCAGGATAAGGTTAAAATTGCAATCAATGCACCCAAGGACATTAAAATAACCAGAAAAGAACTGGCTGAAACATGTGAATTCAATATTAACGCTTCGGAACAAATAAGCAGAATAAGCTTGAATAATATTAAGCAAAGCTTGCGAAGCGCAGACAGAAAGTAGAAAAATTAAATTTTTTTTAAGATTTTTTTGCTATTTTTGAATATTTATTATAAATAAAGTATTAATTATACAAAGGTTTACAAAATTATAAATTTTGGAGGCCTTTTTTTAATGCCCGATTTTAAAAACCCATGAATAATTCAGCATTGTTAAAAAAAGCTAAAAAATTCTTCGAAGCATCATTATACATTATACTTACACATAGATGTATAAATATGCGTATACACCAGTGTCGAAAATGCTTGCAATTTGCAGAATCTTCAAT
>NZ_JAJUJR010000062.1 GCF_029265225.1 Sedimentibacter sp. | reverse complement strand
TGTGAAGAAATTATGGAGAAATAATTGTTGGCTTTTCTGAAAAATTGAAAATAAGAGAATACAACTTGATATGATAGAAATTTAATTAGAAAAATTTGAAAATTAAGTACTGGAGAAATTTATGGTAAAATGTTAATATTATAAAAATAAAATGCTATCGGAGGAAAATTATGAATCATTTGGGGACGGTAAGTCTGGAAACAGAAAGATTAATATTGAGGATATTCAAGTTATCAGATGCAGAAGCATTATATAACAACTGGGCAAATGACGGTGAGGTTACGAAGTATTTAACGTGGCCGACTCATACCTCTGTTGAAATATCAGAAATTGTAGTAAATGACTGGGTCAAAAGTTATGAAGACAAAAAGTTTTATCAGTGGGCAATTGTTTTAAAAGAAAATCCTGATGAACCTGTGGGAAGCATCAGTGTTGTACATATGGATGAAGAAATAGATATGGTACATATAGGATATTGTATCGGGAGGAAATGGTGGCATCAGGGAATTACGTCCGAAGCCTTTTCCGGAATCATCCCGTTTTTAATTGAAAAGGTTGGAGCTAAGCGAATAGAATCACGTCATGACCCAAGGAATCCAAATTCAGGCAAGGTAATGCAAAAATGCGGGTTGACTTATGAAGGTACATTGCGAAATGCAGACAGGAACAACCAGGGCATATGTGACGCCTCAATGTACGGGCTGCTGGCAGAGGAGTATTACAAGAGAAATATGAAATGATGAAAATGTTTTCTCAGCATTATTGAAAATGATTATGTATGGTGGTATAATGCTTGTATCGTATTAGAGGTATTGGAGGAAATATGGAAACTTTCAGGGAATTTTGTTCAACATACTACATGAATATTTTGTTTGGAGCCGTGTTGCAAGGCTTTATCTGCGGATCAATCAGCTCTAAGATTGCCAAGCTTAAGGGATATTATGAAATTAAATATACTTTGTTTGGATTTTTCTTTTCATTTATTGGGGTCATAATGGCAGCAAGACTCCCGAAAAAGAATTTTACCACCAATAAGAAAGCATAGTTTTATCAGCGGGGAATAAGATTATATTGATTAATAATGTAAAAATTTGGGTATATTTATTGTGAAAATATAATCATGAAAGGGCTGAAAAAATGAATATAAGTATAAACAATATTGATTTGTGGTATGAAATGAAAGGTAATGGACAGCCTTTCATCTTGCTACATGGCAACAGTGAAAGCCATGAAATATTTGATGTTCTCATTGAAGAACTGTCAAAAAAATTCACTGTATATGCAATTGACAGCCGTGATCACGGTAAAAGCACCAGGACAAATAAGTTAAGTTATGATATGATGGTAGAAGATGTTGCTTCATTTATTAATGAATTAAAACTTGAAAAACCAATCCTTTATGGTTTCAGTGACGGAGGAATAGTCGGATTGCTGCTGGCTTCAAAATATCCTGGACTATTATCAAGACTGATAGTAAGCGGAGCAAATACAAGCCCTGACAGTGTTAAAAAACAATGGGGAATAATTTTTAAAATATTGTACTTCATTTTCAGGCAGGATAAATTCAGAATGATGCTGGAAGAGCCGAACATAGGCAGTGAAGATCTCATGAAAATTAATATACCGGTATTGGTTCTGGCAGGAGAAAATGATTTGGTAAAAGAAGAAAATACGAGATTCATAGCAGAAAATATTCCGGAATCTACCTTGAGAATACTGGAAAAAGAAAACCACATGAGTTATGTTGTTCACAGCCCGAAGTTGTACAGAATAATTGAACCATTCATTGAAAACCTCAGTGTTTTAGCTTAAATAATCTTGAAAGAATAAAGAACTTGTGTTGATATATCAATACAAGTTTTTTTATGGCTGTTTTTTGTAATCATGCGGAACATTTCTGTATTCTTATCGTCTTAGGTAATGTAGGATTATGCCTTGTTGCGGATAAGGTTCAGATGGGAATCAAATTTGTTGAAAATATATTGGGCTGAAACGTTTCAGTAATAATGCAAACGTTGACAAAAACGAAATATCTTGCGATAATATAGTATAGGCAAAATCTGGTAACAAATGTTTTAATAAGCGGGGGCTGGGAATATAATGAATAACATTAGTGGAACATGTGATATCTACACCGAATGGGAAAGTTTCGTTTCAGATGTCAGAAAAAGTCCTGCAGCAAGGCCAATAACATTGGAGTCATGGAAACGCTGCAGTGAATTTGATTTGCAGGCTGACAAGTTGAAATATAAATTCCTGTCGGAAGAGGAACTCAGGAGAAAGATCCAGGAAAATTCCAGACTGATTGAAATTTGCAAACCCTACCTGGAGTCTGTATCTTTAAGTCTGGACAAAATACCGCATATAGTGGGCTTGTCGGATAAAGAAGGCTGGATAATTGATTTAAGAGGCACACCTCAGGATTTAGGTGGAAGAGATGCAGGACTATGCCTTGGGTCAAGCTGGTCAGAAAGATTTATAGGGAACAACGGAATAGGAACAGCATTAAGTCTGAAACAGCCTGTACTGGTTCACGGTGTTGAACATTATGGAATGGTATATGGTTCCTGCTCATGCATGGGAGTGCCCATCATGAGCAACGGAGAAGTATTAGGTGCCCTGGACATTAGTGTGCCTGTAAAATATGCCCATCCATCCAGGCTGCATATACTGGTTGCTTGTGCAAGCTCCATTGAGTCAGTACTTTCCTACATCAACTATAACTCCAACAACATGAATCTGTCGACTATGAGCGGCATAATTTCTACTGCAGTTCATGACCTGAAAAATCCTTTGGCAGTAATAAGCGGACTGGGGCAGTTGGGAAACATAGCTACAGATGAAACTAAAATAAAAAGTTATTTTGACAGGATTGTAAACCAGGCTGATGAAATGAATAAAATGGTGACGGAACTCTTAAATGTGTTTAAACCCGAAGAGCTTTCCAGCCAAAATGTGAGGCCTATAATTGAAGAAGTAATAAACAGTTATAAACCAATTTGTGATTATAAGAATATTAAACTATTATACAACACAGATGGTGATGATCTCGTAAGGGTAAATCGGAAACTTTTCAAAAGATCAATTGAAAATCTAATAAACAATGCAGTCCAATCGATGAATGGAGCAGGTACAATTACAGTCGAAACAAAATCCACAGGAGAAGCACTTTTAATTACGGTCAAGGATACAGCCGGAGGAATACCTGAAGAAATGCGTGATATATTGTTTGAACCTTTTGCCTTTAAAAGATCAGGCGGTACGGGACTGGGGCTTTTCATGGTTTATTACACAATTACCAATACCCACAAGGGGAAAATATGGTTTGAAACTGAATCAGGCAGCGGAACAGAATTCTTCATTGAACTTCCATTGTGTAAACAATTACATTGAAAATATTAAATATATTTGATTAAAATCATGTATTTTAAATTATTAGATACATGATTTTTTTATGAAAATCAACAAATTGTATATCTTTCAATCAAAATTTTCAAGTCAAATTAAAGAATGCATAATCGTAGCATCATCAGTCATACATTGTAAAAAGATAATAAGAAAGTTGGGGATGAAATGACTTTTTATTCTAGCGTTGTGCAGAATTTTTTGGTTGCTTTCGGAATTGTTATTGGTGCAGGTGTTTTTTCAGGAATTGGAGCAATAATCACAAACAATCCTCCTTATAAGGCAATGATTGAGGCAGCGGCCTCAATTAAAATATGGGCACTGGCAGCATCGCTTGGAGGAACATTCACGTCATTTACCGTCATAGAAAAGGGATTGTTTGACGGGGAAGTGAAAACACTTTTGAAACAGGCTATTTTTGTGCTAATATCTTTGTCCGGAGCCAACATTGGATATGGATTCATCAAGGCTATGAAAATGTGCGGTGACATATGGGGAAAATGAACGAAAAAAGTACAGTCTTAATGTTTTGTTTTGCGACAGGAATTGTATGGGGAGCACTCATAGGTTCTGTACTTACCACAGTGCTGGTAAGCTACAGAGTGGATATGTGCTATGAAAAAATAGCATATCAGGAAAGCATAATTGCAGACAATGAAGAGAAATTAAAGAAACTCGAAAAATCAATAAACAATTCCAATATTGTATTAAAAGACATAGAAATAATTATAGAAGCTGAGGAAGAACAAATCAACAGCATCAACAACATAGAAATTGAAAAAGCAATAAAAGAAAAATTTAATTCCTCACTGGGCAAGGAAGTGAAGAACCTGGATGCTGAAATTCTCATGCAGGTTGTGGATAAAAGAATTTTGAAGTTTGAAGAAGCCGAATATAAAATTGATGTCAAAAAGCTTGTTTTATCTGATACGCTCAAAATATGGGTAGGCATAACTGTTATGGAAATTGAATCTCAGGAATAATTGAATAATTTTTTGTAAAATAAAAATACCGAGGTTATTTCCTCAGTATTTTTTGTTTTAAATCTTCCAATGCTTCCTTGTAGTGTTTTGACTTGATTCCAGGGAAGGCATTTAAAAGCCTTCGTTCACCAAAGAAGGAAAGGTTGAGTATTTCATCCCGATTGTTCTTAAGCTGGCGGATAATTGCTCTTTTCTCCTCGAATTTTTGAGAGAGAATTTCTTTGCTGTCTTCAATTGTGCCTTCTACTTCTAATAATTTTTCCTCAATGATGCCGCTTACCGCTAATTTCTGCTCTTCAATTGCAGCCTTCAGCTCTTCGCCTTTTTCAACTATTGAAATGCTTTCTTCAGAAATTTTTTCTGCCAGATCATCGGAAATGCTCCTGATTTTAGCAGCCATTTCATTGATTTGTTTAAGCTGTCTGTTAAGCTTCAATACTGACTGTACGGTTGCAATCACATCGACCGCCATTATTGTCAGGAATATGCTAAGCAGCACTTTACCTGCCTCAATGTTGATATAAGCTGTAAGATTTTGTATCATGGGATGAATCACGTTAATTATCAAAAGGCATGCGGTTCCCCAGGCAAGAGAAAATTTGAGACATATGTATCCCTTGATGTTAAAAGGGTATTCCGAGTAATCCCACCACTTATTATTAAACGCCTTTTCAAGTATCCATCCTGTGACAAATTCAATTACAGAAGTAAGAACTACTGAACCTGCATACAACAACAGCAAATTGTTTTTCACCGGAGTAAGCAGGCTGATTACTGCAAGAACACCAAAACCGTAAATAGGACAGACAGGACCGTTCAGGAATCCTCGGTTTACCAGTTTTCCCGTGCTTACGGCTGCATAAACAACTTCAGTACACCATCCTATGAAGGCATAAATAATAAAATACCATAAATATAAATACATTTTGACCTCCGATTATTACATAATATGCCTGCATAATTAAAGTTTCCTTTAATTATACTAGGAAATATGGTTTTTGACATCAGAAATTATGAATTTCTGTTGTATTGACTTGACTGAATTTTATTGTATAATGATTTTACCGGAGGGATTAATTTTATAATCCTGAAAAATAATTTGAGAAGAGGTATTGCATGGCAGAATTTAAATATGAAATAGTTGAGGAAATAGCGGTAATATCAGAATCTTCAAGAGGATGGTCAAAGGAGCTCAACCTTATAAGCTGGAATGAAAGAAGCCCCAAGTATGATTTGAGAGAATGGTCTCCTGAACATGAAAAAATGGGCAAGGGAATTACTTTGTCTGCTGAAGAACTGAAAACATTAAGGGATGCGCTGAACAAGCTTGATTTATAAATATTGCAATTGAAGCTGATTTACTGTGATTAATACTATAAAAACTAAGGAATAGAAACATGAAGCTAAGAACGCAAATTATACTTTTCTTTATTTTGATTCTTTTGTTTTCAGTTGGAAGCATAACAATTTTTTCCTACTACCAGATGGAAATTATTTTTAATGAGCAGCTGGAGGAAAAACTTTTTGACATAGCATATTATGCTGCGGAAGATAACATGGTAAAAAATGCGCTGGCTGCCAATGAAATAATTCCTGATTCTGAACTGAATGAACACATAGAAAGAATTCGTGTTAGAACGAATGTGGATTTCATTGTTGTTTTCAATATGGACAGAATCAGGCTGACACATCCGAACAAAAAAAATATAGGACAGCTTTTTAAAGGCGGAGATGAAACGAGAGTGCTTGAAACTGCAGAGGAATATGCATCAAAAGCCGAAGGGACACTTGGAATTTCAGTGAGAGCATTTGTTCCTGTATTTTATGAAGGACGTCAGGTGGGCGCTGTTTGTGTGGGAAGCACGGTAAATGAAAACACCAAGTCACTTAACAACATCATTAAACAGTTTTATCCTTTTATTTTGATTGGATTTGTTTTTGGCATATATTTATCTGCCATACTGGCTGCAAATATTAAAAATGAGATTTTAGGGCTTGAGCCAAAAGAAATAACGCTCATGTTCAAGGAAAAAGATGCTATTCTCGAGAATGTCATGGAAGGTATAATAACCCTTGACGAATCAGGTAATCTTATTCAATATAATAAGGAAGCTTCACGCATACTTGGGCTTACTGAAGAGGACATGGGAAAAAATACGGAAGAAATCATCAGGGGAAACAAGTCCTATGAAATGATAAAGTATGGTGAAGGGATGCGTGAAACAGAAGTTAAAATAAGGCCTGGACTTAGCATCATGTGCAACAGCAGTCTTCTTAAGGATGATAAAAATCATGTCATTGGAAGCGTAATCAATTTCAAGGATCTCACAGAAGTGAAAAAAATGGCTGAAGAATTGACAGGCATTAAAAAAATGGCCTGGTCTCTGAGAGCCAACAACCATGAGTTCATGAACAAACTTCACACCATATCAGGATTAATACAGCTTGAAGAATATGATGAAGCAATAAAATATATTTCTAAGACAGCAAAAAGCAGAAACGAAATAACTGACATCATAACAGGAAATATTAAAATATCTTCCATATCGGCTCTTCTTCTGGCAAAATATTACAAGGCCGAAGAAATGAGGGTTAAGCTGGAAGTTGACAAACAATCAGGACTGACAAAACTTCCTGAACTCATGAGCGAGGAAGATCTGGAAAGCATTATTGGAAATCTGGTTGAAAATTCGCTGGATGCAGTAAGCGTTGACGGAACAGGTAAAATTTCCTTGTTGCTTTATGAGAATGATGAAAATTTAATTCTTGAATTGAACGATAATGGTCCGGGAATACCTGAAAACATAAGACACAGGATATATGAACAGAGATTCACCACAAAGTCAGGCCAGAGAGGTTATGGAATGTACATTGTAAAGAAAATTATCGACCGCCTGAACGGAAAAATAAATTTGACAGTGTGCGGCGGAACATCGTGGTATATTGAAATACCCATGGAAGGCGGTGATAAAAATGATTAATGTTATGATTATCGAAGATGATCCTATGGTCAGAGACATTAACTCAAAGTTTCTTAAAAAGATGGATGATTTCAAGCTGTTGAAAGCTGCGTCAAATCTAACGGAAGCCAAGGAATTTATGGAAGACAACAAAGTTGACCTTTTATTGCTCGATATTTATCTCCCCAAGGAAAACGGCATTGATTTTTTAAAGCAGCTTCGAAAGGATGGAGCAGAAGTTGATGTCATCCTTATAACCGCTGACAAAACAAGCAGCATGATTCAGGAAGCCCTCAGGTACGGAGCTGTTGACTACCTAATAAAGCCCTTTACCCTGGAACGGTTCAAGGAAGCACTGGGAAAGTACAAACAAATGCACAACAGTTTCAGCAATTCCAATATCATTGAACAAAAAACCCTCGATAAATACATTAGCAGCGCTTCTTTAGACAAAAGCAATGATGAAGAAGACTTCGAGAAGGGCATAAACAAGTACACATACAAGATCATATGGAATGAAATTGAAAGTTCAAAGAGTGACTACAAAACTGCCGAGGAAATTTCAGCGTCTTCTGGAGTTGCAAGGGTAACAGTCAGAAAGTATCTTGATTACATGGAAAAAGAAGGCAAGGTCAAGAAACTCATAGAATACGGAAAGGTCGGAAGACCACAGCACAAGTATAAAATAAAATCAAAATAGCAAAGGGGACTGTTGCATTAAGCGCTATCATGTCATCCTGAGCGTTAGCGAAGGATCTCATCTTTAAAATTCTGAGATTCTTCGGGCTAAAACCCTCAGAATGACATGCTGATAATCACAATGCATCAGCCCCTTTTATTATAAAGGAAATCGTTATTTAAATAACAAAATAATTTTAAAGAACAAAACTTTTTTTAAATTTCATAATATTTACGTTGGTTTGGCGGAATGATATATTTATTGTGAAATTAATTCAGTTATGGGAGGAAAACGATTTGAATTATTTTGAAGAAAGTTTAAAACTTCATGAAAAGCACAAAGGAAAAATAGAGGTTATATCTAAGATTAAGGTTGAAACCAGAGAAGATTTAAGCCTTGCTTACACTCCTGGAGTTGCTGAACCTTGCAGGAAAATTCATGAAAACGAAGAAGATGTATATAAGTATACATCAAAAGGAAACATTGTAGCAGTAGTAACTGATGGAACTGCTGTTTTGGGACTTGGAGACATAGGACCAAAGGCTGCTCTTCCTGTTATGGAAGGAAAATCTATTTTATTTAAGGAATTTGCAGACGTAGATGCTTTCCCAATATGCCTGGACACTAAAAATGTTGACGAAATAGTAAATGCAGTAAAATTAATTGCACCGGGAATTGGCGGAATAAATCTTGAAGATATTGGTGCTCCAAGATGTTTTGAAATCGAAGAGAAACTGAAGAAAATATTGGATATTCCGGTATTTCATGATGATCAGCACGGAACTGCCATTGTAGTTCTTGCAGGACTTATAAATGCATTGAAAATTGTAAATAAGAAAATTGAAGATATTAACATTGTAATAAACGGAGCCGGAGCTGCTGGAACAGCAATTTCCAACCTGCTTTTGTCAGCCGGAGCTAAAAATATAATAGTTTGTGACAGAACGGGAGCAATATACAAGGAAAGAGAAAAAATGAACGAAGCAAAGCTCATCCTTGCACAGACAACAAACCTTGGAAGCAAAAGAGGAAGTCTTGCAGATGTTCTTGTTGGAGCAGATGTGTTCATAGGAGTATCTTCTGCTGATTCTGTAAAACCTGAAATGGTACGTTCAATGAACAAGGATGCCATAATACTTGCAATGGCTAATCCTACACCTGAAATAATGCCTGATCTTGCAAAGGAAGCAGGAGCAAGAATTATAGGTACAGGACGTTCAGATTTCCCAAATCAGATCAATAACGTGCTTGTGTTCCCTGGAGTGTTCAGAGGAGCTTTAGATGTAAGAGCAAAAGAAATAAACGAAGAAATGAAACTGGCTGCTGCTTATGCAATAGCTGGCTACATTGATGCAAAAGATTTAAATGAAGACAACATAATACCTAGTGCATTGGATAAGGGAGTTGCACAGGTAGTGGCAAAGGCTATAGCTGACGCAGCATATAAGTCAGGTGCGGCAAGGATTTAATAAAAGTAAAATAAAATAATTTCTGGGAGGAAAATTATGAAAGATTACACAATAATGGGAATTAAACTTCCTGTTTATTTAACACTGCTTGCTGTAATAATTATTGCAATTATTTTAGATGTATTACCGGGCGGAATGATAGGCGCATTTGCATTCATGATGATAGTTGGTTCATTACTCGATGTTATAGGAAATAATACTCCTATTATCAAAACATTCTTCGGTGGAGGACCAATTGTAATTATATTTGGTTCAGCTGCACTGGTATACTACAGCATTATTCCTGAGTCTGTTTCTGAAACTGTTACAACATTTATGAAGGGCGGAGGATTTCTTGACTTTTACATTGCAGCTCTTATAACAGGTTCAATATTGGGAATGAGCAAGAAGCTTCTTGTTAAAGCTGCTGTAAGATATTTCCCAACACTCATAGGAGGCGTAATTGTATCTTTATTGTTTGTTGCAATAGGTGGATTGGCATT
>NZ_JAJUJR010000151.1 GCF_029265225.1 Sedimentibacter sp. | reverse complement strand
CCTTATGTATTCAACGGGAAATGCAATGTCTTTCTGGATGTTGTCATCTGCTGCATTTGCAATGGCATACCTCATACTTGGCAAAAAAGTAAGGGCAATGGCTGAAATAGGAAAAGTTGCAAGTCTGGGAGATCTTTCAGACTTGAGGTATAACAACAACAGAGTTATAAAAATTACAATGTCTCTCACTTTGTTTCTTGGATGCGTAGCGTATCTTGCAGCCCAGATAAAGGCAGGTTCTGAACTTTTCGGGCATTTGCTTGGATGGGATCCTCTTGTTGCAGGATTTGTAATATTTGGCGTTCTGGCAGTATATATGTCTATTAGCGGAGAAGTAGGCGGACTTCTGACACAGGCTTTTCAAGGGCTTGTTATGGTAATAGCCGGTGTTGTAATAGTTGTTGCATTTTATAATATCACAGGTGGATTTGGAGAAGTATTGAAAGTCACATCTCAGGCGGGGACAGTTACTGCAAATGAAATAACAAAAGAATTCAGTCCCGACATGCTGAATGCGTGGGGAAGCATGCCAAGGACGGTTGCAATGACTTGGATGCTTATTCCTATTCTTGGAACTGTTGGACAGCCGCAGGTCATCACCCGTATGTATGCCTTGAAGGACCCAAGAGACATGCCTAAGATGGGACTTTATACGGCATTGTCACACACAATGGTTGGATTGCTTACAATGGTTGTTTCAAGCGGTGCATTGTACCTTGTTGCAACAGGAAAAATTGATCCGCTTGTAAAAGGAGACAGAGCAATATATGCTATGGCCGATTACGCCGGAATAACAGCACAGCTGTTTGTTTATGCCGGAGTTCTTGCTGCAGCAATGTCATCTGCAAGTTTGTTCCTTTCAATTTGCTCAACTGTTGTATCACGAGATATACCAAATGCTTTGGGTTTTAAATTTGAATCGAAGAAACAAGTTCAGATTTCAAGGATTTCAATGCTTGTTCTCGGTATCATATCAATAGTTTTTTCTGTAACGCAGGGCGAGATGGTTGGAATACTTGGAACATTTGGATGGGGAACTCTTATGTCTGCAACATTTCCTGTGTTTGTGCTTGGCCTCTTGTGGAAGAGAGCAAATGAAAAAGGGGTTATGTGCGGAAGCATAACAGGTCTTGCATTAAACATAGCATCTTTTGCAGGCTTCAAGTGGCCGGGAGTTTTGCCGTGGTACTTTAATGTAATAACCATAAGCATTGCAGTGACTGTTGCAGTGTCACTCATAACAAAGGAACAGGGCTTGAGCAGAAAGCTGCAGGCAGTTATAGATTTATAAAATGGACTATGGGAGGTGAATAATTCACCTCCTTGCAAAAAAATATGGAGGTATGTGATGATTAATAATGGATGGATAGGAAACTACTCGTATTTCAGGGCAAGAATCAACGGCAGCAGTGAAGCCGTTTACGACCTGGACAACAATGTTCATTATACCTATAATGATTTGGAAGACAGAGCCAACAGGCTGGCAAACTACATGAAAGACAAACTTGGTATTGTCAAGGGAGACAGAGTTGCTTTCATATCCAGAAACAGAATTGAACTTATAGACGCATATTATGCAACTGCAAAACTTGGGGCGGTATTGATTCCATACAATGCCAGGTTGTCGGCAGCTGAATTTGAAAAGCTTTTAAACAGTGAAACTCCTAAAATATTGTTTTACGAAGAAATTTTTAAGAACACCGTAGAGGAATTCAGGGAAAAAACAAGCATCGAAAAATATGTTGTGCTGAAAGATACACCTGATGAATGTGAAGAATTGGATTATGCGAAAATTATGAACTATGAAAACAACAATATGATTTTTTGCAGCGATCTTGTTCTTGATGACATTCATCTTATCATACATACCGGCGGAACAACCGGACTTCCAAAGGGAGGCATGATTTCTCATCATTCATTGATTTTCAACTCCATGAATGAAATTTGCACATGGGGACTGAACTATGAAGACAGTGCCTTCATAATACTTCCTCTTTATCATACGGGAGGGTGGAATCTCCTTACTCTTCCTCTGCTGCACTGCGGCGGAAGAATCATCATCAATAAGCAGTTTGACCCAAGACTCACGCTTGAAGTCATAGAAAAGGAAAAGACTACGCTTCTTTTTGGAGCTGCAACAATATTTAGAATGATGTCGGATTTGCCGGAGTTTGAAAAAGCCGATCTCTCAAGCCTCAAGTGGGTAATGGCAGGTGCTGCGCCCACACCCATTAACATCATGGAAAGGTTCTGGAACAAAAATATAAAATTTGTTCTGGGCTATGGAATGACTGAAGCCGGTCCAAACAATCTTTCAAGCACACCGCAGTTTATGTCTGATGAGACTATCAAGTCAAAATATGCATCCGTAGGCAAGCCCATGTACATGACAATGACCAAGGTTGTAGATGATAATGGCAATGAAGTCGGTACAAACGAAGTTGGCGAGTTGTTGTGGAGCGGACCTCAAATTTTCTCAGGGTATTGGAACAACGAAAAAGAAACAAGAAAGACTCTTGATGGAGGATGGGTATATACCGGTGACATGGCAACAGTCGACGAGGAAGGGTACTACTACATTGTTGGCAGAAAGAAAAACATGTTCATAAGCGGCGGAGAAAATGTGTTTCCTCCTGAAATAGAAAGTGCAATATATGAAATACCTCAAGTACAGGAAGTTTGCGTATTCGGTGTTCCCGATGAAAAGTGGGGTGAAGTAGGGAAGGCCGTTGTATCACTGAAGACAAATGCTTCAATATCTAAGGGTGAAATACAAAGCATATTAAGAAACAAGCTTGCTGGATACAAGATACCTAAGTACATTCAGTTTGTAGATGATATTCCCAAAAACAATGTGGGCAAGATTGTAGTGTCAAAAATAACGGAGCTGTACGGAAAGTGCGACGATTAGGAGGCTGACATGGACATCGTAGGCATAAAGAATATTGGAATCTATGTGCCGCCTAAAATAAAGGACAGTGCAAAGATAGCAGAACTTTCCGGAATACCTGAAGATGTTATCAGAGAAAAATTCGGAATAGTTCATGTACATGAAGCAGAGCAGGATGAAACTGTATCCTTCATGGGAATTGAAGCAGCCAAAAGGGCAATTGAAGGTTTTGATCCGAAAAATCTGGACTTGGTCGTATACTGCGGAAGTGAATATAAAGATTACTACCTGTTCAATTGTGCAGCTAAAATTCAGCATGAAATCGGAGCAGTCAATGCCAATGCATTTGAAATACATTCGCTTTGCTCGGCAGGTGTGTATTCTCTGAAAATATTAAAAAGCATCATGCTTTGTGATGACAGCATAAATCATGTGCTTCTTGTATCTTCTTCAAAGGAAACTCAGATTATAAATTACAAAAATCACAATTCAAGATTCATGTTCAATTTTGGTGACGGAGCTGCTGCAGTTCTTTTGGAAAAGGGGCTGGATAAGAATGTAATTCTTGAAACACACATGATAAGCGACGGTCAATTTGCGGAAGATGTAGCTGTATTCGGAGTAGGCTGCAGGAATTTTAAAGCAGATGCAGACATAAAATGCAGTGACAAGTTTTTAAATGTTCCTGACATTCAGTCAATGAAAAAAAGGCTTGATCCTATTACACTTGACAATTTTAACAGCGTAATAGCAAAATCAATTAAAAAGAGCGGATATACGGACAAGGACATAGGGTTCGTGGCTCCAATATTCATGAAGAGGTCAATACTTGAAAAAATACTTGAAAAATATAACCTGACTGAAGAAAATTCTTTTGTGCTTGAAGAATATGGCCATTGTCAGTCAGCAGATGCATTTATATCTTTAACCGAAGGTGAAAAAAAAGGAAGGCTTAAAAAAGGAAAAATTGCGGTTCTGCTTGGTGCAGGAACGGGTTATACATGGGCAGCCACGGCTGTGAGATGGGGGTAGAATATGAAAATATTAGGAATTTGTTCAAGTCCAAGGATGGAAGGAAACACTTTCTATTACTTGAAGACAGCATTGTCTGAAGCTGAAAAACTGGGAGCAGAAACTGAGCTCATACAGCTTTCAGGGAAAAAAATATCCGGGTGCAGAGCATGTTATGGATGTGTTGACGCTAAAAGGTGCATTCAGGAGGATGATTTCCAGGAAATTTTCGAAAAGATAACTGAAGCAGACGGCTTGCTGCTTGCTTCTCCTGTATATCATTCATGCATTACTCCTGAAATGAAATGCGTTCTTGACAGAGCAGGATTTTCCGGAAGATGGGCCAAAAATGAAATGAAAGAAACAAAATCAAGCTACGATTGGAAAGGTTCAGCTCTTTCGGGCAAGATAGTGGCTCCTGTTACAGTTGCCAGGAGAGCAGGACAGAACTTTGCATTTGCTGAAATTTTGCTCTGGGCAGCTGCAAATGACTGCATCATTGTAGGCAACACTTACTGGAATGTTGGAGTTGCAGGCAAGGGCGGCGCTTATAATGCCAATGAAGATCAGGAAGGAATCGGCATAATGACAAGACTTGCTGCAAACATGGTGGATGTTATTAAAAAATTAAATGCAGAGGTTAATTATGAACAGGCTTAAGGAAAAGGTTGCAGTTGTCACCGGCGGTGCCAGAGGCATAGGAAGGTGCATTTGCGAACTGTTTGCAGATGAAGGAGCTAAAGTGGTGGCTCTTGATATTTCAGATGTGTCTTATGAAAAAGACGGAGTTGAAGGATATAAGGCTGACTTGTGCTCAGCAAATGAAATTGAAATATTTGTTGATTATATTGTGAAAAAGTATGGAAAAATAGATGTACTTGTAAACAATGCCGGAATCACCAAGGATGCATTGATTGAGAAAATGACAGAAGATATGTGGGATGCTGTTATGAACGTAAACTTAAAATCAGTGTTCAATCTTACAAAACAGGTTGTGCCCATGATGAAGGAAAACAAAAGCGGCTCCATTATAAACATATCATCTGTGGTAGGAGAATACGGTAACGTAGGTCAGTCAAACTATGCTGCTTCAAAAGCAGGAATAATAGGTCTTACAAAGACATGGGCAAAGGAATTTTCAAGAAAAGGAGACGCCATAAGGGTGAATGCAGTGGCTCCCGGATATGCCAACACAGAAATGATGGCTACTGTTCCTGAAAAGGTTTTGGAATCCATACGAGAAAAAACCATGCTGAAAAGGCTTGGTGAACCAGTTGAAATTGCACATGCCGTATTGTTTCTTGCCTGCAGTGAATCTTCATATATTACCGGACAGGTACTTTCTGTCAACGGAGGCTTGAGGCTTTAAATTTAAGAGACAAAAAAGGAGGGTCGGTATTCCGATCCTCCGATTTTTTTATTGAGCTGTTTCTTCTGTTACTGCAGGTGCTTCAGGAGCATTTAAAGCTTCTGCCGGAATTTCAAAGTCAGTTGCTTTGTTTACATTTGAAATTTCCATAACCATTGTTACTTTCATGCTGTTAAGCATTGCTTTGTCGGCTTCTGTCATGTCGCCAAGCATGTCTGTCATTCTTGACATTAAGTTAGTCATTAACGGACTTAAGTCCATTTCGTATTTAACTATTTCTTTTGTTGCTTCATCAATGTATGCTACGAAAGTAAGGTCTCCCATGTTTCCGGAAACGAGTTCTTCAAACATTTTTGCAGATATTTCATCCTGTTCGCTCATTGAAGCTGAAAGTTCTTCAACATATCCACCAAGCAAATCCTTGTAGATGTCTGTTGACATTGTGTACTGCATTCTTAAAAGTGTTCTTCCTGCATCATCAGAATATTTGCCGAAGTATTTAACATCTTTGATATATTTCTGCATTAGTTCATTGTTTGCCTCGATTTTTTCCGGGTCATATTTCATGAGCATT
>NZ_JAJUJR010000293.1 GCF_029265225.1 Sedimentibacter sp. | reverse complement strand
GTTACATAATATTAAAATAATGCTTGTATGATTATAAAAAATCTAATATAATAGTAAAAAATTTAAAACAAAGATTAAAATGACAGGGGAGAGCATTATGAACAATTATGGAGTACCTAATAAACAAGGTCTTTATGACCCGGCATTTGAACACGATGCATGCGGAATGGGTTTTGTTGTTAATATAAATGGCGAAAAATCTTACGACATCGTAGATGATGCTTTAACAGTTCTTGAAAATATGAGTCACAGAGGAGCAAGCGGTTCGGATGAATCAGGAGACGGCGCAGGAATAACAGTGCAGATACCCCATGATTTTTTCAAACGTGAATGCGAGGTCTTGGACTTTGAACTTCCTGAAGAAGGAAGTTACGGTGTAGGCATGATATTTGCCCACAAGTATGACAAATTCAGAAGTATTCAAATGAAAACATTTACGGATATTGCCGAAGAAGAAGGCCAGCATGTATTGGGCTGGAGAGATGTTCCTGTAGATGGAACTATAATCGGTGAAAAGGCTAAAGCTTCAATGCCTAGAATTATTCAGGTATTTATAAAGAAAAACGATTCTATTACAGATTCCATGACTTTTGAAAGAAAGCTTTATGTAATAAGGAAAAGAGCAGAAAAGACAATTGGTCCAATGAGTGAGCAAAACGGAGGGATATTCTATTTTTCAAGCCTTTCATCCAAGACTGTAGTTTACAAGGGAATGCTTACGTCTGAACAGCTCAGGAATTTCTATCTGGATTTATCAGACCTGGAATTCAAGTCTTGTCTGGCAATGATACATTCAAGATTCAGCACAAACACATTTCCAAGCTGGGAAAGAGCACATCCTAACAGATATCTCGTTCACAACGGTGAAATTAACACAATCAGAGGAAATGTCAACTGGATGAATGCAAGACAAAAAAGAATGACATCTCCTTATTTTGAAAACATTCACAAAGTTTTTCCAATCATAGATGAAACGGGAAGCGACTCCTCCATGTTTGACAACTGCCTGGAGTTTTTATATCTCACAGGAAGATCACTGCAGGAATCAATCATGATGATGATCCCGGAACCATGGGAAAAGAACAAGACCATGTCCAAGGAAAAGAGAGAATTTTACAAATTCAACAACTTCCTCATGGAAGCCTGGGACGGACCTGCAGCCATGGCATTCACAGACGGCGAAATAATCGGAGGAATTCTTGACCGAAACGGACTCAGACCTTCAAGATACTACATAACAAAGGATGACAGGGTTATACTTGCTTCTGAAGTTGGAGTTATTGACATGGATAATGAAAACGTAAAGTTCAAGGGAAGACTTGAACCGGGTAAAATGCTCTTGATTGACACAGGTGCAAAAAGAATAATAACAGATGATGAGCTTAAAAAATATGTGGCTACTCTTCACCCTTATGCTGAATGGAACAAAAAGCATGTAATTAATCTCAACGACCTTCCGGTTGCACTGGAAAAGGACGGAAAGATGAAGGACCTTCTGCAGCAGCAGAAAGCTTTCGGATACACATTTGAAGATATAGCAAAAGGAATTCAGCCTACAGCCATAGAAGGAGAAGAGCCGGTTGGCTCCATGGGTATTGATTCTCCGCTTGCAGTTTTATCTGAAAAGCCTCAGATGCTTTACTTGTACTTCAAGCAGCTTTTTGCCCAGGTAACAAATCCTCCTATAGATGCCATAAGAGAAGAAATTATCACATCAACAAGTGTAAGTCTGGGAGACAGCGGAAACCTTATAAATCCCGACGGAGACAATTCAGCCAGCTTGTTTTTGGAAAACCCCATACTTACAAATGAGCAGCTTAACACCATAAAGCACCTTAACAACGATCACCTGAGAGTTGCTACAGTATCAATACTTTACAAGGTGTCTGAAGGACCGGCTGCCATGGAAAAAGCACTGGAGCGCATTTTTGCAGAAGCAGATACGGCTATTACAAGAGGAGCAAATATAATCCTTTTGTCGGACAGAGGAGTTAACAAGGACATTGCCGCAGTACCGGCGCTTCTGGCTTCATCCGGTCTTCATCAGTACCTTACAAGAATGGAAAAAAGAACAAATATAGGCATAGTTCTTGAATCAGGAGAGCCAAGAGAAGTTCACCATTTCTGCACTCTCATAGGCTATGGTGTAACTGCCATAAATCCTTACCTTGCATTTGAAACAATAAAGGATTTAGCTGACAGTAAATCCCTTAACGGAATTACATTTGAAGAAGGAAAGAAAAATTACATCAAGGCAATGGTTAAAGGTATACTCAAGGTTATTTCAAAAATGGGTATTTCAACAATCAGAAGCTACCACGGAGCACAGATATTTGAAGCAGTTGGAATCAAAAAAGAAGTTGTGGACAAGTATTTCACCAAGACACCATCAAGAATCGAAGGCATAGGTCTTGAAGAAATAGCCATCGAAAATCAAATGAGGCATGAAAGCGCATATGATGAAAATTCTCCATACACGGACACTCTTGAAGTGGGAGGATATTTCCAGTGCCTGGACGACGGCGAAGTTCACATGTACAGTCCTGAAACCATATACATGCTTCAGAAAGCCTGCAGGGAAGGAAATTACAACCTGTACAAAAAATATTCGGAAAAAATAAATGAAGAAAAAGTTTATACCCTTAGAAATTTGCTTGATTTCAATTACAACCACAAGGAAGCTATTCCTGTAGAGGAAGTTGAATCTGTTGATTCCATAGTAAAGAAATTCAAAACCGGAGCAATGTCATACGGCTCATTAAGCAAGGAAGCTCATGAAACACTGGCCATAGCCATGAACAGGCTTGGTGGAAAGAGCAACACAGGCGAAGGCGGCGAGGATTCTGAAAGATTTAAAATACTTGAAAACGGCGATTCCAAAAACAGTGCTGTAAAACAGGTTGCATCGGGACGTTTTGGAGTAACGAGCAACTACCTTGTAAATGCAAGAGAAATTCAAATAAAAATGGCTCAGGGAGCAAAACCGGGCGAAGGCGGACAGCTTCCGGGACTTAAGGTTTATCCTGAAATAGCAAAGGTAAGACATTCAACACCGGGAGTTACGCTTATATCACCTCCTCCTCACCACGATATTTATTCAATTGAAGATATTGGTGAACTGATCCATGACCTAAAAAATGCAAACCGTTATGCAAGAATAAATGTTAAGCTGGTATCAGAATCAGGAGTAGGAACGGTTGCGGCCGGTCTTGCAAAGGGCAAGGCTGATGTAATTCTCATAAGCGGTTATGACGGAGGAACAGGAGCTGCACCAAGAACAAGCATCAGAAATACAGGACTTCCATGGGAACTTGGTCTTGCTGAAGCTCACCAGACTCTTGTATTAAACAATTTAAGAGACCGCGTTGCTCTTGAAACAGACGGAAAGCTTTTGTCGGGAAGAGACATAGCAATTGCAGCAATGCTTGGAGCCGAAGAATTCGGTTTTGCCACAACTCCACTTGTAGTATTGGGCTGCGTTATGATGAGAGTGTGTAACTTAAATACGTGCCCTATAGGAATTGCAACTCAGGATGAG
>NZ_JAJUJR010000199.1 GCF_029265225.1 Sedimentibacter sp. | reverse complement strand
CTTATCATTTCTTTTTTATTTAATATTAACCCGTATACATGTAGAAATTATGAAGATTTATATAAATCTCTTCATAATTTCTACACAACTGAAGAATATAATAGCCACACGAGTAAAGAGTGGACCTTGTGACTCGAACAAAAAATAATTAAGCTAATATCTTATAACAGGAAATCTCCTAATATAATTGTAAAATAAGACTGTCAGTATGCTGGACTGACAGTCTTATTTTATTGCTTAAATTAAATGACTATATTGTAATTTTTCAAATTGATTATATAATATAATAAAGATAGGAGAATAACATGGACTTTTTAATTGCTGTAATCATATTTACCGTTTCATTAGTTCTAAGCATTTCAAATGGCGTATCTACAATTTATCCGCTTCTTGCAGGAATGGCTGCTTTTTCTGCAGTTGCATATAAAAGAGGCCACGGCTTCAAATGCATTGCAGCCATGCTTCTTAAAGGAATGAAAAAAGCTCTCGCACTTATGCCTATTTTTGCGCTTATAGGCATGATAACCGCATTGTGGAGAGCTGCCGGAACCATTTCATTTTTTGTGTATTACGGAACAAAAATAATGAATCCGGATTACTTCATATTATTTGCATTTCTTCTCACATGTGTAGTTTCATTTGCCCTGGGTACAAGCTTTGGCACATGCGGAACAATAGGGGTTGTTCTCATTGTCCTTGCCAAAAGCGGAGGAGTCAACACATACGCTGCTGCAGGAGCAATTGTTTCTGGAGCATTTTTCGGAGACAGATGCTCTCCCACATCATCAAGCGCTAATCTTGTGGCTGTTGTCACAGACACGGATTTATACAACAATGTCAAAAATATGTTCATAACAGGATTTGTTCCCTTTGTGCTGACAGTTATTTTTTATGCTTTTTTGTCCGGCAAATATCCGCTCAATACAAAAAACACAGAGCTGCTGGATGAAATTTCAGCGTATTTCAATTTAAGCTTCATAACTGTACTTCCGGCACTGGTAATATTTCTGCTTGCCATAATGAAAAAAAATGTAAAAATATCAATGCTTGTAAGTATCATAGCATCATTTGTAATTTGTCTTACGGTACAGAATATTAAACTCTATGAGCTGTTTCGAACCATGTTGTTTGGATTTTACCTGAACCCGGAAAGCTCTCTGTCAAAAATAATATCAGGCGGAGGCCTGCTATCAATGGTCAGTGTTTCTTGCATTGTCCTCATTGCGTCTTCGTATTCAGGTATTTTTGAAGGAACCGGAATGCTTAATGACATACAGGGTTTCGTGGTAAAAATGAGCGAAAAAATAGGAGTATACCTCACAACGCTGTTCACAAGCCTTGCTACCTGCGCATTTTGCTGCAATCAGACACTTCCTATTCTACTTACCCAGCAGCTCATGCATAAAATTTATGAAGGAAAGGGTCTGCCCAAAGAATACTTGTCAATAGACATTGAAAACACCGTAATTTTAATTGCCGAGCTTTTTCCCTGGAGCATAGCCATAGCAGTACCCCTGGCTACATTGTCTGTGGATGCGGGAGCCATTCCATATGCAGTCTTTCTTTACCTGGTTCCCATAATCAACGTTGTCAGACTTCCTAAATGGAACATTAAAAGACTCCCTGCGAAAATTTAAAGCTTTCTTACATCAAAAGTATCATCAAGAAGCACCCAGTTTTGAGTGAAAGGATAACCAAGCCCCCAGTAGCTTAAACCTCTCAGGCCGTATTCCTTCACTGCATCAAATTTTGCACGGGCGCTTCTTGCATCTTCAAACCATACCTCATGAGCATTTCCTTCATCGTCCGTGTATCGGAAGTACGGTGACTGACTTACAAAGTCATATTTAATTTCAGACATGTGCTCATATGCCCTGTTCATTGCTTCTTCAACGCTAATGGTTTCTGCTTCCTGTCCCTGGGAGAAAGGAAGTTTCCAGTCTCTTGCGTATATCTGAAATCCCATTAGTATTTTTTCCCTTGGAATTGCAGTAACAGCATAATCAAGCACTTTTTCTATTTCATTTATTGGAGAAATTGACCTTGGAGGTCCCCCTCTCCATCCCCACTCATAAGTCATGAGCACAACAAAATCAGCCAGTCTGCCATGAGCTGCATAATCGTGAGCCTCATACAGAAGTCCTTTTTGTTCTGCGCTTACCTTAGGTGCCAAAGCCGTAGAAACAAAAAATCCTTCTTCATGAAGTTTGTTCACGGTGCTTTCCAGGAATCTGTTGTAAGCTTCCCTGTCTTCCGGAAAAACATATTCAAAATCTATATTAAGTCCTCTGTATCCTTTGTCCTTCATGGTATTTAAAATGTTGTTCTGGACTGTTTCAACTATTTCAGGATTATTAAGGATTATTTTTGCTATGTTTTCGCCCTTCACATTTCTCGTGAAGTTCACAACGGACATCATTGGAACAACTCCCTTGGCTATTGCTTCGCCAATGGCAGGCTCATCGTCTATTGGTACGAGGCTCCCGTCTTCATTGATAAGATAAGCAAAGGGACTCAAGTACGTAAGAGTGTCTCCTGCTCCCTGAACAACAGGTATTGCATCATCACCCAAAATATATGTAAATGCGTTAACATCTATTTCCGGCTTTTCTTTTTCAGGAATTTTCAATACAAGACCCGGATAAATGGTGTCAGGGTTCAATATACGGTTTTCCCACAATAGCTCCTGCACCGGAACACCGTAGCTTTCTGCAATTTGCCACATTGTGTCCCCCGGCACCACCGTATGGCTTTTAATGTCTTCAGGAATCAAAAGCGATTGTCCCACCAGAAGAACCTCCGGATTGACAAGACCGTTAGCTTCCATGATATCTTCTATGTCAGTTTTATAAAAGTCAGCAATTTTCCATAATGCTTCACCTTTTTGAACTGTATGTATGCGCATGGCAACCTCCAAATAAATATATATTATAAATATATTCGCCAGGGCTGTCATAATGATTAAAACATGAAAAAAAGGATGATATCATCATCCTCAGACTACTCACAAGACTAATTTCTTACGAGCCGTAGGGGCGGATTTTGTATCCGCCCGTGTTTTTAAATATTTTTGTTATCTTCGGGAGGACACAAGGTCCTCCCCTACATTATTGAAATAACTTGTCATCAACTTAGGAATGATTACAGCTCTAGTAATTTACTTTACAATTTTGCAATGTCAGTCCTGTATTCCATTTTATCAAAATGAATTTTAGGTATGTTTTTGTACACTTTTTCTCTAGCTTCATCAAGGGTGCTGCCAAGTGCAGTGACTGCCATTACTCTTCCTCCGTCTGTGAGGATTTTGCCGTCCACAAGTTTTGTTCCTCCGTGGAAAACCATAATGCCTTTATCAACATCTTCTAGGCCTTTTATTTCCTTACCCTTTTCATATTTTTCCGGATATCCTCCTGAGGCAAGGATTACGGTAACGCTTTTTTCATTTTTCCACTGCAAATCATCAGCGGACAAATTTCCTTCAATGCATTTTTCCATGATGTCAAGAAGATCTGACTCAAGCCTTGGAATGACAGACTCAGTTTCAGGGTCACCAAAGCGTGTGTTGTATTCAAGTACTTTTGCCTGGTCGTTTTTAATCATGAGGCCTATGAAAAGCACTCCCCTGAAATCCATTTCTTCTCCATGGAATCCCATAAGAGTTCTGTCTATTATATTACTTTGTATATAGTCGTTAAGTATGTCCGTGTAGATGGGGTTTGGAGAAAAGTTTCCCATTCCTCCCGTGTTAAGCCCCTTGTCGTTGTCATAAGCCTTTTTGTAATCTCTTGCGCTTTCCATGGGAACAATTCTTTTGCCGTCAACAAAGCAAAGAAGGGATGCTTCTGTTCCGTCAAGGAATTCTTCTATTACAACAGTATTACCTGCTTCTCCGAACTGCTTGTCGTTCATAATGCTTTCAATTGCTTCCTGAGCATCTTGTTTTGTTTCACAGATAAGCACTCCTTTGCCTGCAGCAAGGCCATCTGCCTTTACTACAACAGGAACATCAAAGTTTTTCAGGGCTTCAAGTGCCTGCTTGGAATCTTCAAAAACCTCATACTTTGCAGTTGGAATGTTGTATTTTTTCATGAAGTCCTTGGAATATGACTTGCTTCCTTCAAGCCTTGCTGCCTTTTTTAACGGTCCGAAGGCTTTTATTCCCTTTGCCGTGAGCATGTCTACAAGGCCGTCAACCAATGGTCCTTCCGGTCCCACAACAACCAGGTCTATTTTGTTATCAGCTGAAAATTTTGTGAGTTCTTCCGGATTCTCAGCCTTTACATCTACAATTTCAGCTATCTGCCCTATGCCCGCATTGCCGGGAGCGCAGTAAAGTTTGGAAACTTTTTTGCTTTGTTTAAGCTTCCAGCATATGGTGTGTTCTCTTGCTCCGCTGCCTACAACAAGAATTTTCATAAAAACCTCCGAATTTAAATTAATAATTAATAATGAAGAATTAAGAATTATTGTTTGAATTGTGCTTTGCACAATTCATTCATTTAATTCTTAACTCTTAACTCTTCATTCATAATTGAATTTTAGTGCTTAAAGTGTCTCATGTCTGTGAAGAGCATTGACATGTTGTATTTGTCGCATGCTTCTATGGAATCACTGTCTCTCAAGGAGCCTCCCGGCTGAATTATTGCTGTGATTCCTGCCTCTGCAGCTGCCTCAACGCAGTCTGAAAACGGGAAGAATGCATCTGAAGCAAGAGTTGCTCCATTCAGGCTGTCTTCTCCTAAAAATTCCACCCCATGTTCGATT
>NZ_JAJUJR010000416.1 GCF_029265225.1 Sedimentibacter sp. | reverse complement strand
TTATATTCTGATAAAGAAACTTCTTTATCTTCTGCGTCTTTTACCTTAAAATCATATATTTTCATTTATTCCTCCTAAAATTTTTGCTTTATTATAAAAATTATATACCCGTTTTTCAGAGATTTAAGCACCTAATTTATATTTTATATCATGTTGTTCTGCATTATTGTCACAGTTAACAATTTCTGTTATACTGATGTTGCTTGTGTCTTCTTTATCCATGGATGTTACGGCTTAAGGCGTCATTATATTTTAATCGAGAAAATGAAAATTCTGAAAATTAGGAGATGATATCTTGAAAACAATTTTGAAAAACGGAAAATTTTATATTGAAAAAAACAACTTTCAAGAAGCAGTGCTTATTGAAGATGACATCATCAGACAAGTAGGAACAAATGAAGAAATCCTTAAAAACAGTGCAGACAAAATAATAGACCTTGACGGAAAAACAGTAATTCCTGGTTTTAACGACAGCCATATGCACATTTCTCTGGTTGGAGACGCCATGACTTCATGCAATTTAACAGCCACAAGTTCAATTAATGATGTAATTGAAGCAGGCAGAAATTTCATAATGTCAAATCCAGGCATTAAGGCAGTCAAAGGAAGAGGATGGAACCAGGATAATTTCCAGGAAGGAGAAAAGCGCAGCTTAAACCGCTTTGACCTGGACAAAATTTCAACTGATATTCCGGTTGTTTTTGAAAGAGTCTGCGGCCACATTGTATCCGGAAACTCAAAAGCCCTGGAAGTTATAGGAATCGACGAAACCACGAGAGTTGACGGAGGTGTCATTGAACTGGGACCTGATGGAAAGCCAAACGGAGTGTTTAATGAAAATGCAATACGCCTTATCAGGGAAGCCATTCCTAAGAAAGAAAACACAGACAGGGAAAATGAATTTTTAAAGGCTGCATCCTACGCATTAAGCATGGGACTGACATCCGTTCAATCCTGTGACATAATGGAATCAGATTTTCAAAATATGTTTGATTTAATCCACAGCATATATGAAAACGGCAAAACAAGACTTAGATACAGCCATCAGTATAATTTTCAGAAAATAGAAGATTTTGAAAGATATCTGGAAACAGAATTCAAAAAAGGTGTTTATGACGAAAAATACCTGTCCAGAGGTGCTCTGAAGCTTTTCAAGGACGGCTCCTTAGGCGGAAGAACAGCATTGATGCTTGAACCTTATCATGACAATCCTGACACAAAGGGAGTTGCAGCATTAAGTGATGAGCAGCTGCAAAGCTTGTGCAATTTGGCTGCTGAAAACAACATAAGAGTTGTAACTCACGCAATAGGAGACGGTGCAGTTGAAAGCGTCATAAACGCATATGAAAACACCATGAAGGGCGGAAAAAATCACCTCCGACACGGCATAGTGCACTGTCAGATAACAAGCATGAAACAGCTTGAAAGAATTGCAAATCTTAACATTCCGGTAATGTACCAGCCCATATTCTTAGACTATGACTTAAAAATAGTTGAATCCAGGGTTGGTAAAGAATTAGCGTCCACATCATATGCCTTTAACACGCTGAAAAAGCTTGGAGCACCCATAAGCTTTGGAACTGATTCTCCTGTTGAAGATTTAAATCCATTCAACAATATTTACTGTGCAGTAACAAGACAGGGAATGGACTTAAAACCTGAGGGAGGATTCAATCCGGGTGAAAAAATGACCGTTGAAGATTGTGTTGATGCATATACTCAAGGCAGCGCATTCAATGAATTCAAGGAAGACTCAAAAGGAAGAATCAAGGAAGGTTTCCTTGCTGACCTGGTTGTCCTGGACAGGGACATTTTCACTGTGGAACACAATGAAATAAAAAATATAAGAGCAGAAAAAACAATGATTGGCGGACAATTTGTATTTGAAAGAAACTAATAAGCATAAAAAACAAAGCATCCCAGATGCTTTAGACTTTTGACAAACCCTGACGTTGTCATCAACCTGAAGCATCCCGGATGCTTTATTTTTATGTCCATGTTAAATTTTCAAGCTTAATATGGTTTTTGTACCACTCATCATTTTTAAGTAGCATTTCAGGTGTTCCGTAATTCTTTAC
>NZ_JAJUJR010000380.1 GCF_029265225.1 Sedimentibacter sp. | reverse complement strand
GAACCTATGATTTTGCAGGACATACAAATATGCTGGAGCACAAGGGAGCAATACTTAACATAGGGGATGCAAGCCTCACCTACAAGGAAACAAAAATAGAGCTTACAAAAAATGATTTCAAGATACTGCAGTTTCTCATGGAAAATAAGGGAAGAACCGTAAGCAGGGATGCATTGATGACAAGGTTGTGGGAAACGGACTGTTATGTGGATGAAAACACGCTTACTGTCAATGTTACAAGGCTCAGGAAAAAGCTGGATGCTGCAGGACTTAAGGATTTCATACTAACTAAGAAAGGAATAGGCTACATAGTGGAGTAAATGAAGAGAATATCAAATTTATTCAGTTCTTATTTAATTCAGCATAAAAAATCAGCAGCATTTTTTGCATTGTTTGCTGCTGTATTTGCTGTGGAATTTTATCTGTACGGATTGCCACTGGATGCAGTGGTGTATGGTTTTATACTTTGCTCTTTTTTTGGATTTATAGCTCTTGTTTATGATTTTTCCGGATTTTATAAAAAAATAAAGGGCCTGGAGGATATGAAGAGCCGAATAACCCTTTCTCTTGATGAGCTGCCTGAACCGAAAAACCTCATGGAAAGGGAATATTATGAACTGCTGAGTGCAGTCCACGAGGACAAAATAAGAAAGATTACAGCCATGGACAATTCGAGAAAAGAAATTGCTGATTACTATACTCTGTGGGCTCATCAGATAAAAACACCGATTTCAGCCATGAGGCTATTGCTGCAGTCGGAAGAAGACTTAAAACCAGATGAAATCTCCATGGAACTTTTCAAGATAGAACAATATGTGGACATGGTTCTTCAATACATCCGTCTTGACAGCAGCTCTACAGATTTTGTCATAAGAGAATACAATCTTGATGATATAGTCAGACAGGCTGTGAGAAAATATGCGAAAGTATTCGTTCACAAAAAGCTTAAGCTTGAATTTTCAGAACTTAAAAGTACAGTTCTCACAGATGAAAAGTGGCTGTTATTTGTGATTGAACAAATATTGTCCAACTCTCTTAAGTACACACTAAGAGGCGGAATATCAATATATACAGAAGGAAGCGAACAGAAAATTCTCGTTATTGAAGATACGGGGATAGGAATAAAAGAAGAGGATCTTCCACGGGTTTTTGAAAACGGATTTACAGGATACAACGGAAGGGAAGACAAAAAATCTACGGGCATAGGTTTGTATCTTTGCAGAAAAATCTTAACAAAGCTTTCACACAAAATACAAATTGAATCTCAGGCAGGAAGAGGAACAAAGGTTAAAATAAATTTTGAAAACATTAAAGTGGAAGTTGAATAACTAATCTTTCAGAAATGTAAGATTGCTTATGAAAATGAAAGGTAAATCAATTTCTGTAATTTAAATTGCTTGATATACTGTTGCTATATTAATTAATTCAGGAGGTCAATATGGCAATTTTAGAGGTAAATAACCTTAAAAAAATTTATACTTCACGTTTTGGAACAAACCATGTGCAGGCTCTTTCAAACGTTTCTTTTTCTGTTGAAAATGGTGAATATGTTGCAATAATGGGAGAATCAGGTTCAGGAAAGACAACACTTTTAAATATTCTTGCGGCCCTTGACAAATCTACGGGCGGAGAGGTTTTATTAAACGGCAAAAATCTTGCTTCAATTAAGGAAAGTGAAATTTCTGCTTTTCGCCGTGACAACCTTGGCTTTGTTTTTCAGGACTTCAACTTACTGGACACATTTTCCATGCAGGACAACATTTTTCTTCCGCTTGTTCTGGCAGGAAAAACATATGATGAAATGAATGGTAAACTTAGAGTAATAGCTGAAAAACTTGGAATTTCAGACATACTTTCAAAGTATCCATATGAGGTGTCAGGAGGACAAAAGCAAAGGGCTGCTGTGGCAAGGGCGCTGATTACCGAACCAAAGCTCATACTGGCGGACGAACCTACAGGCTCACTGGATTCCCATGCAACAGACGGTCTTCTCCGTTTGTTTGATGAAATCAATGAAGAAGGGCAGACAATACTCATGGTTACTCACAGCACAAAGGCTGCAAGCCACGCAAAAAGGGTGCTGTTCATCAAAGATGGGGAAGTGTTCCATCAAATTTACAAGGCTTCTCAAACAACAGAAGAAATGTATCAGAAAATTTCAAACACACTTACAATGATAGCAACTGGCGGTGGAAAAAATGAATAAGCATTTTTTCATGAGACTGGCTCTCATAAACATAAGGAAAAACGGTAAGTTTTATGTACCGTACATGATAACATGTATCAGCACTGTTGCCATGTTTTACATTATGCGCATGATTTCATTGAATGAAGGAATTGAAAACATGCCCGGGTCATTTTCTGTCGTGACAATACTCATGCTGGGAACAATAGTAAT
>NZ_JAJUJR010000414.1 GCF_029265225.1 Sedimentibacter sp. | reverse complement strand
CTTTTTGCATTTGATATTATCTGTTCGGTAATTTCATTTATTGTTGCAGCCAGTTCCTCAATTGAGCTTGCCTGTTCTGTTGCCCCCTGGGTGAGAACCTGTGCGCCTTCCGCAACTTCTTCAGACCCGCTTGCAACCTGTTCAGCGCTAATGTTAATGTTCTTGAATATGTAATTTAATGATTTTATAATCTGTACAACTGAATCTTTAATAGGTTCAAAATCCCCTAAATACTCCTTGTCCACAAATTGAGTCAGGTCTCCGCCAACAATCGCTCCTAGGTGATATGATATATCCTGAATAATGGTATTCAATTCACTGATTGTTTTTTCCAGAGAATTTAACAGAACTGCAGTTTCATCCTTGCTTTTTGTTTTAGGAACTTCAGTGTGTAAATCTCCTTCTGATAAAAGCTTTAACCTTTCTGCACATGCAATTATAGGGCTTGCAATTTTATTTGACATTCTGAATCCCATGAATGCTGCCATCAATATGGACAAAAGCCCGAGAATAGCCGTAGCTATAATGCTGAAATTTGTACTTTCCATATATTCGCCCTGTGGTACGTCAATGAGCATTGCCCATCCATCCGTACCTTCGATTGGGGAATAGGACAGCATGTTCTTAGCTCCGTTGTTTGAATATGTACCAAAGCTTGTTTCTCCATTTAGCATTTTTTGCTCAAGTGAAGCCATTTCTGCATTGCTTCCGTCAGACTGGTTGTTCAATATTACATTTTCAAGATTTAAAACCTTGTCATATTCAGGATGTCCTATTATGTAACCTTCCTTGTCAATGATTGAAGCAAATCCACCCTCTCCGATAACGACCTCAGATGCAATGTCAGTGAGAGTTTTTCCGTCAACTTTTACTATAACAATTCCTTCTGTACTTGAGCCGTAAATTCCATCTTTCCAAAGAGGAGCCGACACAATATAATACATTTCAAAAGTCGCAGAATCAAACTGAGCATCTGTTACATACACCTGACCATTCATTGATGCTTCAAAATAATCCATGTGTTTAACAATTTCTGTTCCGGATGAAGAAGCAACAAATCCATCCTTGTCAGAAGTCTTAATATCTTTCAAGCCGTGCATCGATATTCTTTGGCTCAAAATTTCGCTTTTTTCCTCCTGAGTTATGTCCTCATTTGTAAGTTCAGATAGCAATCCTACTTCAGCTGCTATTGTTTTGTATACTTCCAGTCTCATAGTTACAACATCTGCAGATGATGCAGCAATTTCCTGCATAGTGCCCTCAAGAGTATCAAATGTTACCTTGTAAGTAAGATACGAAGAAACTCCCCCTATAGCCAATACCACCACCAATATTATTACCGTAATGTTTAAAAACATTTTCCTTTTAATGCTGTTCATGCTAACCCCCTGTTAGTCTATTTATTATGATTTATATTTCTTATTTATATTGCTATTTATTTTTTATTCATGATGTGTGCTGCAACTTTTTTGTCTTCTGTCTTGATGTGGTTAATAAGCCAGCCCCCCACAGAAGTGTTTACTTTTGCAACCATTTGTATGTTTGCACCTTTTTCATTGAATTCGTCGGCAATATTTTTTACAGTGACCTTAAATGATTCATGCTTTTCCTTATGTGCTTTGTAATCAGGATATGATGACTTTATCTGCAGCATTTCTTCATCTGCAAAATGCTTTACCACATAATCCTGTAAAAAATTGAGTGTCTTTGATAATTCGTTTCTTCCCTTTCCCTGGCTGCACGCCTCTAAAAGTTCATTGATTGCATTTATCAATGATTTGTGCTGTGTGTCAATTGTCAGGTTTCCTGTTTCTAATGATTTGTCCCAGCTGTATGCCATACTTTTCCTTCCTTCTTTTAAATTATGCTAAATTATAATAGTTTTTTCTTCCGCTGCTGATAAGTTTTTCATATTCATCTGCAGGTTTGGGTTTTGAAAAAATAAATCCCTGTGCCATATCGCATCCCGTTTTCTTTAAAAAATCCACCTGCAAATCTGTTTCAACACCTTCTGAAACAACTTTAAGTTTTAGATTTTTGGCTATATTTACAATATTATCAACTATTATCTGCGAACTGAATTCCTCAATATGATTTAAAAAT
>NZ_JAJUJR010000131.1 GCF_029265225.1 Sedimentibacter sp. | reverse complement strand
TGCATAATAACGGATGTAAAGACATTTCCATAACGGTGGCAGTAGAAAATTTAAACACCATTGAGTTTTATAAAAACCTGGGCTTTAAAGAAAACACAATTGAAATGAGATTGAAGTAGTGGATGGTTAGGAGGCAATAGTAAAGGAGAAACGTTATGATAGAGGTAATGTTTGGAGAAAGTGAAGGCGGGGGCATGAAGGTTGCAAAAAATTACAAAAAGCCTGACATTGACAACATGGCGATTTCATGGATCGGTCAAAAGCCCAGTAGGGAAAAACTTGAGAAGATGTTTGAAGGACAGGCAGTTGGTGGCAATTCATCACAGGTGGTTTGTATTCCGCTTTTACTCGATATGGGAGACATCAACGTTCCGGTTGACAGCGAATACAGAAAAAATCTAATAAAAGACATGTATACAATAAATGGATTTAATGACATGGATGTTATAAAAAGTCTTGAAGAGGCGTGGGAAAAATATCTCAGTGAAATAGAGAAACTTAAGAGATACGCAGCTCTTGGTGAAGACATCCGCTTATGGTACAGCGACGCCCCATATTCCGTGTGTGGGTTTTATTTTGTGTGTAATCTTTTAAAAGATTATGAATGCAGGATTTTTGCCGTAAAGCTTCCTCATCATATGCAACTTTCAGACAATGAAATACAGTCTTACACCACATGGGGAGAAGTAGCAGCCGGAAAGTTCTATAAATTTCTTCCTTTGGCAAAAGAATTGTCTTCTTGTGAAATACGTTCCTATGCATCAAATTGGACTGAATTAAAGGATGAAAAAAGTTCTTTGCGTGCAGTTGTTAATGGAAAGGTAATAGGTGTTCCGGAAGATTTTTACGACCACATCATCCAAAAAGAAATTCCTGAGGGAGAGTTTATCATGGCTCGACTCATAGGAAAAATATTGGGGAAATATCCTCTTGGAATCGGTGACTGGTGGTACGCCAAGAGAATTAACCTCATGATAGAACAAGGAAGACTGCTTGTTGTTCAAAAGCATAAAGAAACTTACAGCCAGACACTTAAAAAATGTTTGTGATTCATAACAGCAGCTTATAAACATATAAATATAACAAAACATATTTTAGGAGTATTTATGGCTGTTGATATAGTTACCGATAATAATGCTGTAATTAATGAAGGGTGTATTACGATAGGAAGATTAGCCCCTGATTTTGTTGCATCTTCAACTCACGGGGTTGTTACAATGTCACAGTTCAGGGGAAAGTGGGTCTTGTTTTTCAGTCAGCCGGGAGATTTCACTCCTGTATCTGAAACTGAATTAATTTCTTTTACTCAGCTCTACCATGAATTTGAAAAAAGAAATGTGCAATTGCTGGGAATAACAATTGACAGTACACTGGCAGACATTGAATGGCTGATGGACATTTCCATGAGAACGGGCATAACAGTTCCATTTCCGCTGTTGTCTGACAGAAATGCAGAAATAGCAAATCTTTACAATATGGTTAACCCTGACAGGGTATATGAAGAAAGCGTAAGGGATCTTTTTATAATAAATCCTGACGGAAAAATACGTGCAATACAAACTTATCCTGTTTCCTGCGGAAGAAATACATATGAGCTGTTAAGGCTGATAGATTCACTTCAATTGACTGAAGTGCATAATTTATATACTCCTGCAAACTGGATGCCGGGAGAACCTGTAATTGTCCCACCACCTCACACCCTGGAAGGGGCTATGCAAAGAATAAAAGGAGAATCAGAACTTCCAATCAAATGCAGCAGCTGGTATTTGTGCTTCAGGGATTACAATTCAATTAACGATAACAATCAAAATAATGGTACTAATCAAGATAATGCTTCAGCTCAAAAAAATAAAAAAAACAAATAAGAGGCCGGGAATGCTCCCGGCCTTGTGTCTGTAAATATTAAATTGAAAAATATTTAGATGATTATAAGCTTCATATCTGAATACTTGGCTTCAAACAATTTTTTCTTAAGCTTGAAAGCCTGTGTTTCATAACCCTTTACATCAACAACTGTTTTTTCACCGTTCATATGATATATAAGAAAATCTGCTATGTAGGTTATTTTCCTTATTTTTTCACCGTTCTTCACAAAGGAGTCCTGAAGCAGAAACTTCGGCTGAAGCTCAAATCCCTTTATGTCATTTGCCTTCACCCTCATTTTTAATTCAAGATAAAAATTAGCTTCCTTCATGCTGTCAAATGTTATTCCATCGACAACAACCTTGTTATTTCTGTATTTTGAACATGTCGGTTTTTTTGTTTTTGCCGCATATTCATTGAATTTATCCTTGTCCCAGTTTTCCTGCTTTGAGCATTTTTTGTTCCTGTTTTGCATCAAAGCATTGAATTCCTTTTCATTCCATCCCATAAGGCAACTAAATTCTCCTTTTGCCGTCTTTTGATGATATATTATAACATCAAAACAAATGTTTGGCAAGATTTCTAACGTTCAATAACCAAAAGCAGATGTTTTTAGCAATGATAATCCTGTGTGGAACGGTTTCATCGTTTATTCTACAATTAAAAAGTTTTATTTCTGAATGCTTCCATCATTTCGCTTGTGAGACTTATGTTAAGTTCTGCAGGAGGTATATCTTCTCTGTTCATCCATACTCCAAGGGCCAGTTCGTCCTCTTCAAGAGTAATGGTGTCATCGCCGTCAAGTTCAGCATAAAAACCTGCAAGAAGAGTGTCCGTAAACGGCCATGGCTGGCTCTTGTAGAATTTCAGATTCTTCACCTTAAGACCAACTTCTTCTTTCACTTCCCTGTGAACAGCCTGTTCAAGGCTTTCTCCTATTTCTGCAAAGCCTGCAATAAGTGCGTACTTTGTATATGCTCGTCCTGCATACTTTGTAAGAAGAAGTCTGTTGCCGTCGTGTACAGCAACTATGACGCATGGGGAAATTGTAGGATACGTTTGAAAACCGCAGGATTCACAGTAAAGCATCCTTTCTTTTTCTGAACGTTTCATTGTCTTCCCGCATTTGCTGCAGAATTTATGATTAGTATACCAGCGGTTCAGCTGCCAGCCAACTGCACCTGCAAAGGATCTCCAATATTTCAGTTCAGTCCTAAATCTGTTTGTAGTTGCGTAAGTCCATCCTTCTGCAGAGTCAAGGCCCTTTTCATTCACCAGATAATAATTGATGTTGTCAATGGTGAAAAGAAAGTGGGCATCATCTATGAGGTGGGGATAATCTTTTTCGAAATCGGAAAATGAAGGATACCATAGTTTGTCCTTATCTTCTCTTACTAGTACTGTATCTCCGTCATATGAAAGGAACAAATCCTGTGGTTCTGCTTTTTTATCTTGAAATTTATTGTTGAATATTCTAGGCTCTATGTCTTGAATCATCGTTATCTCTCCTGCTAAACATTAATTAATTGTTATTATATCACAACACAAAATGGTTGAAAATGGATTTGATTAAATAGTTTATCAGCCATTTTAATTCAACATAAATAGCTGCAAAAAATTAGTACAAAAAAATATTTTTAATTGCTTGTAAAAAGATATTGACAATTAATTGACAAGGTGATATTTTAATATTAAACAGTGTTCAAAATATAAACGGTGTTCAACAGAGGCGAAAATGTATAAAAGAAGAGAAAGAGAAATAGAGGCCATGAGGGAACTTATAATCTCTGCTGCCAAGGAAATTATTGCAAAAGAAGGATTTGATAATCTTTCAATTCGAAAGATAGCAAATAAAATCGAATATTCACCTGCAATCATATACCATTACTTTAAGGATAAAGATGAAATATTGAATTCAGTCATGAGAAACGGCTACATGAAAATCATCAATGCAGTTTCGAAGTCAGTTAATGAAGAATTAGAACCAAAAGACATGCTGAAAAAAATGTCAAGGGATTACATAGAAGAAGCATTGAAAATGCCAGATGAGTTTCTTGCAGCACAGTTAAATCAATCACCTTATGCTCTCAAACACACATCATCTCTTTACAGGGGAGCGTCAAAAGAAAAACCTGCCTTGGCAGCACTTTGCAAATGCTTAAAAGAAATTTACACTGCAATGGATGATGACAGGATAGAATTGAAAGCACAAATGGTTGCAGCTTCAACCCTGGGTTTGATTGTAAAATTAGTAATTGAAAAGGATATTGATGAAGAACAAAGACAAAGGTTAATAGAAGCATTTATTGAAGAAGTTGTGAGTAAAATTTAAAAATAAAAGGGAGATAGAAATGAAAGTATTAAAAATTATAGGGCTGATATTTGTGGTGTTAGCCATTGTTGCTGTTTCGGGAATGTTTTATATGAGCCGTGGCCTTGAGGAAGGAGTAAACGTAGTTATTAATCCAGTAAATTTATCTGAAGTTGAAGATGGAGTATATAACGGCAGGAATGATTTTGGAAGGTGGACAAATGAACTGAATGTAACTGTTGCAAATAATAAAATAACTAACATAGAAATTGTAAAGGACGTAAAATTTGCAATTCCTGAATTGAGCGCCAAGCTATTTCAGGATGTTATTGAACAACAAAACATCACTGTTGATGTAGTATCGGGTGGGACGGTTACAAGCAAGTCATACCTTAAATCTATTGAAAATGCGTTGAATAATTAATTGGAGGGAATATGAATACATTAATAGCTTATGGAACCAAGTACGGCTGTGCACAAAAATGTGCAATGGAATTAGCAAAGGAATTTGACGGAAATGTAGAGCTTGTTAATTTAAAAGAAAAAGGAAATGTAAATCTGTCCGGATACGACAGGGTAATAATCGGCGGTTCTTTGTACATTGGAAGAATACAAAAAGAAGTCTCAGAATTCATCACTTCAAATCTGGATCTATTATTGAAAAAGGAAACAGGACTGTTTGTTTGCGGCATGCAGGAAGGCGACATGATGGAAAAAGAAATAGCTGAAAATTTCCCCGCTGAACTTCTAAGCAAAGCAAAGTCAGTAAAAAGCTTCGGAGGAGAATTTAACTTTAAAAAGATGAACTTCATGGAAAAAGCCATAGTAAAGAAAGTTTCTAAAGTATCATCAGACAAATCTGACATACGTCATGAAAATATAAAAAAACTTGCAATGGACTTGAACAGCTAATGAACCAGGCATACCGGTGGTATGCTTCCTTACACCAGGCTGCATTCGTATTTTCTGAATCTCAGTCATATGGAACATATTGCAATTTCAATTCGATGATGACAGGATGTTTTACAGTAAGTAAATTTATATAAGAGGGACTGGTGCATTAAGTACTTTCATGTAATTCTTAAGGATGACATGATAATCACTGATGCAGCAGTCCCTTTTGCTTTAATCAGAATTTAAGTATTATTGTCAATGGAACATATTGTAGTTTAAAAGCGTCATATAGTATAATATAAAAGGAAGGGGATTTCGTATTGATAAAACAATGCGGTGATATGATGAAGAAATTATTGATTATATTTATGGCGGTTGTGCTGCTTGCTGCTGGAAGTAGTGGATGCAGTGAAAATACAAAAATTGAAGAAAAAGAAAAACAAGCTTTAGAAGAAACGGACAATGAAGAAAAAAATGAAAATAATGAAGCAAAGTATGAGCTGACTGAAGAAGGCATAATTAAGCCTGAATATGCCAGGAATTTAATTGAAGAAACTGCAGCTGAGCTAATAAGTGCAATAAGTAAAAAGGATTTTGAAAAGGTTTCAGCTTTTGTCCATCCGGAAAAAGGAGTGAGACTTACTCCATATACAAATGTTTCTGTTGATAAAGATGTTGTTCTGAACCAGGAAGAAGTGAAAGGTTTCTTCAATGACAAAACAGCATATGTTTGGGGACATTATGACGGCAGGGGTGATGAAATTTCTCTTACTCCCGGTGAATATTATGATGAATTCATTTATTCCGAAGATTTTAAAAATGCAGAAGCTGTTGGATATAATGAAGTGTTAAGCAGCGGCAACATGGCTGAAAACCAATTTGAAGTATATCAGAATGCCATAATTGTTGAATATTATTTTCCGGGCTTCAATCCTGATTTTGGAGGAGCTGACTGGAAGAGCCTCCGCCTTGTATTTGAAGAATATGAAGGAGTGTGGAAGCTTACGGGCATAATTCACAATCAATGGACAATTTAGTATCAAATAAAATTTGGAGGAGAAATATGGCAGTAATAGTGAGGGTTAAAAATACAGAAAAAAATTATATTTTGCTTGGAACAGGATACGGAGCATATAAGGCTGTCACACCCAGCTTTCTTGGAGGGAACCTGTTTCCAAACGAAGATGAGGGAACATTCCCCATGGCTGCAGTTTGCGACAACAATGGAGACATTCTGTGGTTAAATTCTGATTCGTTGCAGGTAATGGAAATAGACGGCGTAAAAATTTCAGAAAT
>NZ_JAJUJR010000104.1 GCF_029265225.1 Sedimentibacter sp. | reverse complement strand
CCAATTCCTTTCATAAGTCCAATTAACATTTTCACTCTCCTACTTTTTTATTTTTTCCATTACATATGATATATAAATATAACTATTAAATGCTTGTTTTCTGTCTTTTTAATCTTTTATAGAAGTTAGCTAACTAATTTGATGTACGCCATTATAACAATTTTCATCTTTAATGGTATCCTCAATTATTAATGTGCAATATTACTGATTCGAACTTCAACTATTTTGAACTATTTAAATTTATATTTTATAAGTTTAATCTAATTATTCCATATTATGTTAGACGACACTTTTCAGTAATTTGTTCAATATTCAGAAGTTGTTACTTTTTATTATAATTAGCAAAAGCATACCACGCATCGAACAGCTGCAACGATAATAACTATTGCCTTTAATTTTAAATCCTTTTTCAAATTTATAGTTTATATTATTTTTTCTATATACTATATAAACAAGAATGAGGTTAGAGGAGATTTTTAATATACGTATATTTATAGTATTATTAAGACATAAACTTCTTTCACATTATTTCAACATTTTTTATGTTTTTTAAATGTAAAAAAGCCATATATGTACAGCAAAATATTATTTATGTTTCTTTTGTATTATGCTATAATCTTTAAATATTGTATTGTATCTCCTTTAGGAGAATGATAACAGGAGGATAAAAATGAATAACAGATCAGAAAAAACATTGAAATTAGTGCAGTTAGCACTTTTTTCTGCCATAATATTTCTTATGGCATTTACTCCATACCTAGGATTTATTCCATTAGGCTTCATGAATGCAACAATTATACACATTCCAGTAATACTGGGATCAATAATTTTAGGGCCAAAGGTAGGAGCTTTTTTAGGCGGTATATTTGGATTGACCAGTTTGCTAAACAACACTTTTAATCCTAATGTAACATCGTTTGTATTCTCACCATTTTATACAATGGGAGGAATTCATGGTGGAATTAAAAGTTTGATTATTTGCTTCGTGCCACGTATTTTAGTTGGAATTGTTCCTTATTATGTGTATAAATTAATTTCAAAATTAATTAAGAGCAAAAAATCTTCTAAAAATGTTGCCCTTGTAGTTGCTGGTATTTCTGGTTCATTAATAAATACCTTATTTGTAATGTACGGCATATACTTTTTATTCGGAACAAGTTATTCCAATGCAAAAGGTATTTCACCTGATGCTTTATATGGTTTAATACTAACAATAATTGGTACTCAAGGCATTCCTGAAGCAATCGTAGCTGGTGTTTTAGTAGTCGGAATCGGGCAAGTTTTATTAAAATTCAAAAAAAAATGATAAATCATTAAATTATCCTATTTTGAATAAAAGAAAAGGTGAATTAATATGTTAAAAGGAAAAAATATTTTGCTTGCTGTAACAGGAAGCATAGCTGCATATAAAATAGCAAATTTAGCTAGCATGTTAAAAAAACTCAACTGCAATGTTACTGTTTTGATGACAAGAAATGCAACAAATTTTATAAATCCAATTACATTTGAAACTCTTACAGGTAACAAGTGTCTAATTGATACATTTGACCGAAATTTTGAATATAGTGTAGAACATGTTTCTTTAGCTAAAAAAGCGGATGTTGTATTGATAGCACCAGCTACTGCCAACATAATTGGCAAAATTGCCAATGGTATTGCAGATGATATGTTGACAACAACTGTCATGGCATGCACCTGTAAAAAAATCATTGCACCGGCAATGAATACAAATATGTATAACAACCCAGTTGTACAAGACAACATTCAAAAACTTAAACACTATAATATGGAAGTAATTACTCCTGACACAGGAATGCTTGCATGTGGAGATTTAGGAGAAGGAAAAATGCCTTCTGAACAAGTACTCCTTGAGTATATTTTAAAAGAAGTTGCACATGAAAAAGATATGAAAGGTTTAAATGTTTTAGTAACAGCAGGTCCTACAAGAGAAAAAATAGATCCGGTTCGTTTCATAAGCAACCATTCAACAGGAAAAATGGGCTATGCCATCGCCAAACATTGCATGCTTAGAGGTGCTAATGTTACTTTGATAACTGGCAAAACAAGCAATACCTTTCCTCCATTTGTAGATGTTATTGAAATTGATTCTGCTCATGATATGTTTGATGCAGTAAAAGCTAATTATGAATCTCAAAATATCATAATAAAAGCTGCAGCTGTAGCAGATTATTGTCCACAAAACTCTGCAGACGAAAAGATAAAGAAAAAAGATGGTGATCTCAGTATTGCTTTAAAACGTACAGACGACATACTTATGTTCATAGGAGAAAACAGAAAAGAAGGACAGTTCATATGTGGTTTTTCTATGGAAACTGAAAATATGTTGGAAAATTCTAAAGCCAAATTAGAAAAAAAACATGTTGATATGATTGTAGCCAACAATTTAAAGCAAACTGGCGCAGGATTTGGAACAGACACTAATATTGTTACGTTCATAACGAAAAATGATGTTGTCGAACTTGAAATCATGAGTAAAGATGAAGTATCTGAAAAATTGATTGATTATATAATGATGAAAATGACAACACAAAATAAGTTATAATCACTTTTTATTATTACAATTTTACAATATAAAACCATAGGCTAATCCCTATGGTTTTTACTTTTATCGATCAATATTCTTATCATGAAGAATCTTTAAGCCTTTAAGCATGAGCTGAGGGTCATAAACATCTATAGAAGTAGTTTCATCTGATATCAATCTTCCTAACCCACCAGTTGCAATTACTTTCATATTTTCATCTTCTAATTCTTCTTTAATCTTTTTAACTATATATTCTACCTGTCCTATATATCCATACAAAAGCCCTGCCTGCATGCTTGTTGTGGTGTTCTTTGCAAGAATTGAAGGAGTTTTTTTAATTTCAATGCTTGGAAGTTGTGCCGTTTTTTTCCAAAGAGCTTCGGCAGTTATCCCTATACCCGCGGATATTACTCCACACTTAAATTCGCCATCTTTACTTACTACATCATATGTTGTAGCAGTTCCAAAATCAATTACAATAAGCGGGCCTCCATATTGTTCATATGCTGCAACAATATTAACAATTCTGTCTGCACCAACTTTATCTGGATTTTCGATGCTGACTTTGATTCCTGTTTTAATGCCCGGACCTACTATTAATGGACTTACATTAAAATACTTTTTTAAAGCGTTTTTAAATGAATGCATCAAATTAGGAACAACTGACGAAACAATAGCGCCATTAATTTCTTTATAATCTATATTGTTATAGTTTAATAAACTTAATATAAAAACACCATATTCATCTGATGTTTTTTCACTCCTTGTAACCATTCGCCAACTATCAATAAACTCATCTTCTTTATATATTCCAATAACTATATTGGTATTTCCTATATCAACAACTAAGATCATTATTCCTCCTAATGTTAATTTTATATTCTATTTTTTAAAAGCATATTATAACACATAATATTGTAACTTCAAATGTTTTTTATTTATCATTAAGAGAAAAGTATTTACACTTATACGAATCTGTATCCTTCCAAATAATTAATAACCTACTAATTGGAGTAGCCAAGCAGTGCTCTTTGCAACTTCAGTATACAGCCTTCCTTATCAATTATTTCTTTATTATAATTATGTAAAACCGCATAAAATAAATAGTCTTGCTCTATATACTTAGGCATTTGTATAATGGCAAGCTTAAATGCATTAATTTAAATTAGATTTGAAACACAAAAGACACCAACCTGTTGCAGTCAGTGCCTTTCTTCAATTGGTTAATTACATATTGCTTACTTCTTCGTGCTCATGTGCTTCTTTATATTTTAAGCGAGTAGCTTTACCTCCCCTAATGTGTCGTTCAGACTTATTTTTTAGCAAAACTCTTTTAACTTCGCTTGCAGCTGGAGGGTTCAATTTGGGAAGACGTTCTGTAACATCCTTATGGACTGTGCTTTTGCTGACACCGAATTTTTTTGCTGTCTGTCTTACAGTAGATTCAGTACTTATTATAAATTCCGCAATTTCCATGGCTCTCCGTTCTATGTAATCTTTCATGTTTAACCCCCTTTGGCTATACCGTCTTATTACATTTTTATGCGTTAATGTCTTGGTTAGAACATTATTTTGTTATTGAACAGTAATATAGTCCATGGGATTAACATTTTTACCGTCAACAATCAATTCGAAATGCAGGTGAGCTCCGTCAGCTGATTCAACGCTTACGGTTTTTCCCACATTTCCTATTGTTTGTCCTTGTTTAACAGAATCACCAACCGCCACGGTTGTAGAAACCAAGTTGTTGTATAATGTTTTAACATTGTTTCCATGGTCAATAATAACTTCTGTGCCTGTGATCTCTGAGCTGTTTACAGCTTCAACAGTTCCTGCAAATGCAGATTCAATCATCAATGTGTCCTTTGGCTTGATATCAACGCCGTTATGTACTCTCCATTCTCCAATTGCCTCATAATATACAAGGTCATTCAAAGTAAATTCCCTGATTATTTCACCGGCCAATGGCAATTTCATTGTTTTTAAGTCAAGGCTTTTTGCTTCCTGCTCATCATTTTCATCTTGGTCATTTCCGGCATTTTCATAATCTTCAATCACACCTTCAATATAATCCTCATAAGGGTCTACGTTGGCACCTATGTTTTCATCTTCAGTTTCATTTTCTGCCAAATCATTTCCTTTATCTGAATTTGGATTCGATGTATATCTCCAAATTATTGCAGTTGATAAAAGTACAATACAAAGTGCAATTATAAAGAAACTTGTATCCCTGTTCTTGAGTCTAATAAAGAAATTTTTCATTTTCGCCTGAGCGTTTTTTAATCTGTTGTTCTTCATGTAAACCTCCTGTTTTATCTTCTTTATTATCTTCACATAGTGTGTCCCATTTTTTTTATTTAATACAAAATTGTTCTAATTTTTTTTTATGCTCATAAAATATTATGAAACTTATGATAAAGGGGTTGATATTATGTTAAACCGAATGATTTATGCTGCTGTTATATTTGCAATGCTTCTGACAATTCCGAATATTTCTCTTGCTGTCCTGGAGAATAAATTCAATATTAAAGATGAAGCTGCAAATACAGACACTGAAAGCAACAATGAAGACAATGAAGCGAAAGAATCACAGGACAATGCTGATGAAGGGATACTTGAAACTACCGGCATTGAAGAGCCTGAACTCATCAAGGTGTACAATGTTAAAACAAATGATGTGATGGTTATTGATTTTGAAGAATACCTAAAGGGCGTCGTGGCTTCGGAGATGCCTGCAGAATTCAACATTGAAGCACTGAAGGCACAGGTAATTACCGCAAGAACATATCTTTTGTACAGAATGAAGAAATATCCTGAAGGACAGCCTGAACACACGGACGCTCCCATATGCTCGGGAACCCACTGCCAGGTGTGGACTTCAAAAGAAGAACTCATTGCATCCCACGATGACGGCTGGTATGATGCATATTGGGGAAAAATTGAAGAATCCGTGAATTCAACAAAAGGACAGATTTTAACCTATGAAGGAAAAATCATTGAGCCTTTGTTTCATTCTGCAAGCGGAGGAAGAACTGAAAATTCAGAGGATGTTTTTTCAGCATCTGTTCCATACTTAAGAAGTGTTGAAAGTCCGTATGAAAGCGAAGCTCCAAAACTTCATGGTTCTGTCAAGGTTACAGTCAGCGATTTCATAAACAAAATTGAGTCTGTATATGGAGACTTAAATCTTACGGAGGATAACCTTGACGAAAAAATAGAGCTTGGAGAGGTTAGTGAGGGCGGAAAAATCAAGACATTGCTGATTAACGGTGCTGAAGTCACCGGACGTGAAATGCGTTCCATATTTGGACTCAATTCCACAAATTTCAGCTTCATTCAGACAGGAAATGAAATAGAAATCGTAACAACAGGTTACGGCCACGGTGTAGGCATGAGCCAGTGGGGCGCTGACGGAATGGCCGAAGAGGGTTTTAATTACAAGGAAATCTTGAAACATTACTATACAGGGGTTGAAATTGTAAGCATGAAATAAAGCAATTAAGAATTAAGAATTCTATTTTGCCTATAAGTTGAATACATGTCCGCAAATTTAAAATTAAAACCGAATTTGTCATTTACTTTATGTAATTTTCTTATGTACAACATAATTTTAATATGATATCATGATGTGTAACAAAAATGATTAACCAGAAAGGATTATACCATGATATTTATAAATGATACAGCATACGATGAATTCAAGGCATTGCTGGATGAAGCAAATGTTGATTCATACAACATAAGAATAGGAATCGACAACTATGCATGCAGCGGACCTGTATTTGGAATTTCAGTGAGCGAAGCTACTGATGCAGATGAAGTTGAAACAATAAAAGAAGTTACTTTCATTACAGAAAAATCTCTGATTGAACAATTCGGAGGCTTCATAATTGTTTCAAGCGAAGAAAACAACGGATACGGCGTTGGACTTAAACCTGTTGTTCAGCCTCAGTCAGGCTGCAGCGGCTGCGGCGGCGGATGCCACTAAACAATTAGCAAATAAATATTAAGAGAACGGACATAACGTTTATGCCGTTCTCTTTTTTATTAATTAATTTATTTGTTTATATCTGCATATTCAAATATAGTGTGACCTATGTAGCTTTTTATAACTCCTGATACATATGGCTTAGCAAGAAACTCATCATTGTAGTAGTAAGTAGGGATTATAGGCATTTCTTCCATTAAGATTTTTTCGGCTTCTTCAAAATTCTTGTACCTTGCCTCATTGTCTGAAAGTGCCATATTTTCACGCATGAGCGCATCATATCTTTCGGCCTTTTCACCAATCCACCTGTTATCATCATCCGTGTTTTCCAGCATGAACAAGTCAAGATTTGTCATTGGATCAGGATAGTCTCCTGTCCACCCGTCATAGGCTACATCAAAGTTTCCAAGGTCAAGTTCATCCCAGTAAAGTTTTGATTCAAATGTAACTATCTCAACTTCTATTCCAAGGTTTTGCTTCCACATTCCCTGCATTGCCTGGGCAACATCCTTGTTGAGCTGCGAACTTGTGGTAATCAGCTTCAAAGTTGGGAATCCTTCACCATTTGGAAAACCTGCTTCAGCAAGAAGAGCTTTTGCTTCGTCCACGTTTTCTTTAAACAAATCTCCGACAACATCCCT
>NZ_JAJUJR010000085.1 GCF_029265225.1 Sedimentibacter sp. | reverse complement strand
TTTAAAAGGAGGTATTAAAATGAGCAAAGGCAATGGAAGACACAATAAAAGCGGCGAAGGAAACAGCATGGACAAATTCAACGGCACTTGTAACGGAGTAACAAATGAAAACAAGTCCAATAATCAGTCAGAATATGGTTTGAAGCATAAAAGTCCTAATTCCAACGATAATAAATTAGGAGCATACAACACTAACAGTTATTTAAACTCAACAGACAAATTTAAAAACAAATAAAATTAAGGTGCTGATTCACTCTTAGTGATCAGCACCTTAATTTTATTTAGCATCTATATACACGTCTACATTGTAGTTTGGAAGCAGGAATGAATCTGCAGCATTGATTGAAATTCTTACAGGAACCACGGTTTCACCGTTTATGCTGAATGCCATTCCTGACAAATATTCAACGTTGCCTTCATATTCTTTAGTGCGGTCTGCAACAGGCACAATTTTAACCGACTGGCCTTCTTTCACGTCCTTGATAAATTCTTCAGGCACATTTGCTTCAACAATCAGACTGTCCAAATTGACTATGGTAAATGCCTTCATTTCAGCATCTGTAATATTTCCGGCAGTATATTTTATGTCATAGATTGCTGCGTTTGCATATTCAGATACGACCTGATTTCCAATTAAGAATGGCTTGTTGAGCTTGCTTTCCATGGCTGCAACATTGTATTCAATCTGAGTGCTTCTTTGAGTAAGTATGTCAGCCTGGTTCATTTCTGTTTCCTTACTTATGTTATACTGTTCTATATTTCTTTCATTGGATTCCACAGCAATTTTCAGTTCATATTCAATGTCATTCATTTTATTTTTAGCTTCGTCTGTGCTTTTTTTGTATTGATTGTATGATTCCTGTGATATGGCACCTTCATTAAAAAGATTTTCCTTGTATTTGAAATCCTCTGCAGCCTGTTCATAATGAGCTTTTGCAAAATCAAGGTTGTTCTTTAGCTTTTCTATTTCTGAAGTTTTGTCCTCCAGGGTCAGTCCGTCTAAACTTGCAGCAGCATTTTCTTCTTCAAGCTTTGCAATGTTAAGTTCAATTTTTTTATCTTGAATCTGAGCCTGATACCTGGTTAAATCCAAGACTAAGACAGGTTCATTCAATCCTACATGCTGTCCTTCTTTAACCAGCACATCTGATATAACAGACTGAAAATCTATAATCACATCCTTTGATTCATCTGCCTTTACAATTCCGAAAGCTTCAATTACTTTTGATTCATCTGATAAATCCACTTCTTCCACTTGAGATGTCTCTTCACTCTTGCTGCAGCTGGTAATAATAAGTACCAAACACATAATTGCTGACAGAGCAGCAAACTTTCTTTTTGTCATTATTCCCACACCCTTCCATCTTTTACATTTACAATTCGATTTCCATACTTAGCTGTTTCCAAAGAATGGCTTACCTGCAATATGGTTTTTCCTTTTTCACGATTGATTTTCTGAAATAAATTCATGACTTCTTCTGTAGTCTTGCTGTCAAGGTTTCCTGTAGGTTCATCAGCAAGAATGATATCAGGTTCATTAATAAGTGCTCTTGCTATTGCCACACGTTGCTGCTGCCCTCCTGACAGCTCCCTTGGAGTATGTTTCTTGCGGTCTGATAATTCCACAATTTCAAGAATTTCATTAAGTTTATCGCTGTATTTGTTTATCTTTTTTCCATCAAGAAGCAATGGAAGCATTACATTGTCTTCCACTGTCAAATTTGGAACAAGATTGTAAAACTGAAAAACAAATCCCACTTCCCTGCGCCTCATGATGCTTTGTTCCTCGTCTGACAGGGCTGAAATATCCTGACCTTTAATTAATATTTTACCCGTTGTAGGCTTATCCAGGCCTCCCAGAAGATACAAAAGTGTGCTCTTGCCGGAACCTGAAGGCCCCATGATTGTAATGAATTCTCCTTTATCAACGCACATGTTGATGCCCTTTAATACATCAACGCTCAACTCTCCTAATAAAAATGTTTTATTCAAGTCTATTACTTCTATAATTTTTCCCATAAACTCACCTGTCACTCGTATTTGATTGCATCAATTATGTTAAGTTTTGATGTTTTTAATGCAGGGCTTATTGAAGCCAGCACTGCAATTATAATGCCGCCAACCAATGCACTTATAAAAAAGCTCAATGAATAATGTATTGCAATAGGAATATCAATTGACTGCATAAGATTCGGAACAGAAAGGAGCATGAGGGTTCCGCCGATAATTCCAACAATACCTCCGATACAGCCTCCTGTGAGGGCTTCTATCATAATCATCTTCAATGTCTGTTTCTTGCTTAGACCAATTGAACGCATCATTGCTATTGAACGCTTTCTTTCCATAAAGCTTATCATGTAGTTATTGAACACCCCAAATATTCCAATTAACATGGCAATAACTGAGAAAGCCTGAAGTATTATCATAAACTGATTGTTTGACTCATAGTTTCTTTTTTCCATGCTGTCGATTGTATCCCCGAATACTCCACGCCTTATGAATTTATCCTGTATGGCTGAAAGGACATCATCGGGATTTTTTGATGTTTTAACAAAGAAATTGCTAATGTCCTGTTCTTTCATATCCATCTTATAATATTTTTGTGAAATTACAGCATTGCTTCCATTGCTCATTATGGAATCATAAAATCCTATGACTTTATATGTTTTATCCCCGCTTTTCATTTCAAGTGTTATGCTGTCGCCTTCCTTCAATCCAAGCCTTTGTTTTGCCATATTGGCAACCATGATATTTCTTCCTTCGTCCAAAAGCTTGAAGGTTTCATCAGCATTTTTTTTGCCTTGAAGGCGGAATGTCACATAGTCTCTGTATCTCTTGATATCAACACCCTGCAGGTAACGTATGGTATATTGCTTATCCTTTACATCCACTCCATCCCAGGACTCATATGCTCCATAGGTTCCCTCCACGCCGTCAACACTTCGAAGAATCTGCTCCATATTTCTGTCTGATTTGTACAAACTTACCATTATGTCAAAATTCCAGTCCTTGTATGCATTTAAAACTTCTATTCCTACGCTGCTGCTTATGGTGTTAATCATAAGGAGAGTTGATATTCCAATGGCAAGAAGCGAAATGTTATTTAAAATATTTTTGTTGCCGTTTAAATTTTTAACAGCAAGAATTCCTTCATTTCCAAAAAAATTACCATAAAATCGTTCAAAAATCTTTAAAAAATATTTTGTTATATAAGGAACACACATTACTACGGCAACTGTTGAAACAAGAAGACTTACTACATTTATAAAAAGCGCCAGCGGCCGTGGTGCAATATTAGGCATTATTGCTGAAAGCAAAAGCATGGTTACTGCTGCGTATTTTTTCCATTTCTTGTTTGAAGATTTTCGTTCCGTGTTGTTCAGCACAAGGTCCTTTATTGGTATTTTAGAAGATTTGCTTATGGGGCGCCACGAGCTTATCAATGCTACTACTATGGCAAGCAGAAATGATGCTGCCAGATGGCCGGGACCGAATTTTACGGAAACATTCATTTGTCCGTTGTATGGATCTGCAGCCATAATTTTAGCAATAAGATACAATACTCCAATACCCAGGATGTCTCCTAGAACACCTCCAATGAGACCATAAGCAAGACTTTCCCCAATAAGTACAATATCCGTCATCTTTCTTGTGGCTCCGATGCTTCTGAATGTTCCAATAACCGGCAGACGCTCGGTGGTTATAACCTTGAAGGTGGAATAAATAATAAAAATGCTAATGAAAAGCACCATTGAAGTCATCATGAACATGGGCACAACAATAAACTGCATGTATTGGTTGAGCTCTTCGGCTGAAAACGGCTCGCGTACCCTGTACCTGGGATAAAGTTCTTCAAGAGTGCCCGTGACAGTCTTTACATCGGCTCCTTCTTCAAGGACAACAAAGGCAGACTGCACCCTTCCTCTGACATTAAGAAGAGAAGAAACTGTATCCATGGGCATCACTGCTGTCATGGTATCAGATTGAGGGGTGTGCTGGAATATTCCTGTGGGCCTTGAAATTCCGTATACAGTCAGGATTTTGTTTCTGCCGTTTATTTTTATATCAATGCGGTCTCCCACCTTGTAACCGTATTTGTCAGCAAATATTTTGCTCAAAATAATATAATTGCCTTCGAAATCCTCATTCTTTGCTACCTGGATGAAATTCACGGGATTGAGCTTATTAAGTTCTTCCATGCTGAATCCCCGTACAATAAGATTTTCTGTTTCAATGTTATATGTATCTGAGTGTTCTTCAGACAATTTATAACTGCCGGATGCCGCTACGCTCCCTGCAGTATAAGATACTCCTTCCACTGGTTCAGTCCTTATTTTGAAAGTGCCTGAAGGCGACTCCTCATCAGGCTGTATTATTATATCTGCTTCACCCGTCTGCATTTTGATTTGATTTTCATACATGCTGCTCATGGTACCTGATAAACCGCTGCAAGCAAAAAAAAGTGCAGAAGAAATGGCAATAGAAAATACAATTATAAAGGCTCTGAACTTTTTTTCAAAAATGCTCTTTACAATGAACCTTACAATAATTCCCACTTAATTCCTCCATTTAATATAACTGCAACAAAATAAATGTGCGACGAATAGTCACGCATCAACTATTATACCATAATTTCTCTTAAATGAAATAATTTTCTTTTACTATAAGTAACAAAATGATTGCTTTTTTTGTTCACTTTTTGAACAAAAGAAACAAATTTAAAAGTAAAACTCCTCAAAATTGAGGAGTCAGTTTTTCATAAAAGATTTTATTCCTTTTGTAATTCTTCATCTTCCGGAACTTCCTTACCGGCTGCTGCCTTTTTTATTAAATCAACAATATCCAGACCTGTTGTATCTTTTAAAACCTGAAAACCGTTTGCTGTTATGTCCGAAACTATTTTTGAAACCTTTGAGGCTCCTTTGTCTCCGCCGTTGTCTATGATTGTAATTGTGTCCACTTGCTCCATAGGCTTAGCAACTTCCTTGATTATTTCTGGAAGTCTGGCTACAACCAGATCAACAACTGCTGCCTGGCCGTACTTAGCCATTGCTTCGGCTATTTTTTCTTTTGCTGCTGCTTCAGCAAGACCTTTTGCCTTAATGGCTTCTGCTTCTGCCTGACCTCTAATTTTAATAGATTCTGCTTCAGCAAGGGCTTTTACTTTTATGGTTTCTGCCTCTGCTTCTGCTTTTTTTATAGCAGCAATTTTCTCAGCCTCAGCTCGCACTTCAGCTTCATATTTTTTTGCATCAGCAGGCTTCTTAACTTCTGCCACGAGTTTCTTTTCAACAACTATTGCTTCTTTTTCAGCTAATTCGGCTTGCTGCTGTGCCATGAGCTTTTCATTTTCTATGGCTTTTAATTTATACGCTATGTCTGCGTCAGCTTTTGCCCTGTCTTGTTCTGCCCTGTAAGATTCAACCTTCAATGATTTTTCTTTTTCAGATTCAGCAATTGATGTTTCTGATTCAAGTCTTGCCTTCTGGCCTATTCTTGTTGCTTCAGCCGTCTTGATTTCTGTATCTCTTTTTCTTTCCGCTGTGGCTATATCTGCATCGGACTGAGCCTGGGCTATCTGAGGAATAGCTCTGTTTTCCAGATACCCCCCCTGAGTTTCTATTTTTAAGATTGTATAGGATACAAGCATCAAACCCATGGAATCCAGTTCTTTTCTTATGTCATCCTCTATCCTTTGTTCAAATGATGCTCTGTCTTCATTGATTTGTTCTACTGTCAATGTTGATACAATGCCTCTTAGTTTTCCTTCAAGAGTTTTTTCCACAATTCCTTGAATTACCTGTACCGTATTTTTTGTATTGGCACCGCAGAACTGTTCTACTGCCGTCAATATGCTTTTTTCATCATTTCTTACCTTTACGACTGCTGTTCCTACTATGTCAACAAATATACCCTGCTTTGATGGAGCTTCTGTAATATCAGTGGTCATTGAAATATTCTCCAATGAAATGGTGCACGATGTCTCAATAAAAGGAATCATCAATCCACCTTTGCCTGACAGCACTCTTTTCTTAAGACCTGTAATTACCATGGCCTTGTCAGCAGGAACCTTCCTCCAGAACAAGAAAATCACAACAAAAAAAGCTATTACTGCGATAACAGGTAAAATAAATTTTAAACTAGACATCAATTTCCTCCAAAATTTAATATATTAATATATGTTTACGTAAGAAATTTGATTATATTACTATTACATTGCAATATCACAGTTAAGCAAACAAAATCATATGTGCTGACAATACATACAGTTCTTCTTGCTTTTAAATCCACTACAGAATGACTGTGAATAATTGTTAAATTTTTTCCAGCTTCTTCATTTTTTTAAATTTAGTACGATATCTTATTTTGAAAACAAACAAATAATGATGAAAGTAGTAAATGGAGGAAACATGTTTATTAGGAGACATAAAAGTGAAAACAAAAAGATCGGGGATATTGAATCTATCTCAGAAAAAATAATCGAGGAGGAATCATGTGACATGATGACTCTTTCTGGCATAAACGAGCTGCTGCAATACATGACCAGCCTTGATTATGTAAAAGAAATGATAGTCGATGCAAACAATCAAATGGAGATGGTTGAAAGCCTGGCATCAAGCAGCGAGGAATTGAATGCTGCGACAGCAGATATTTCTGAATACGTACAAAAATCAACACTGACAATGAACAACACAATAACAAGCACCGAAGCAAACCTGGAAATAATAAACCGTACATTTTCCTCTCTCGAAGAAAATATTAACCATACAAACAAAGTCAAGACTGTTATGGATGAGTTAACATCAGAAGCTGAAAAAATAAACAAGATTGTAAACGTCATAAACGATGTGGCAAGCCAGACAAACCTGCTTGCATTGAATGCATCCATTGAAGCAGCCCGGGTCGGACAGCATGGAAGAGGCTTTGCCGTTGTAGCAGATGAAATCAAGAAGCTTGCTGAAAACACGCGCCAGCAGGCAGGCCAGATACAGGAAATTGTGGACAGCCTGAATCTAAAAATATCCGATACTTCATCGGAAATGGAAAAGGTAATTCATTCTTTCAATACTTCAAAAAAACAAATGGATGATGCTGTTTCAGGTATAAAATCAATCACATCAGGAATCAGTTCAGTTGGTGACAGCTTTACAAGCATATCCGCAAACGTTGAAGAACAGTCTGCAGCCACGCAGGAAATGACTAACAATATAATGGTTATTAACCAAAGCTCCGTTAATTTAAAAAAAGAAGCAACAAAGACAGGGAAAGCTTTCTTTGATATATCCCAGTCTCTGGACAACATAAGAATAAAGGCATTGAACTCCAGAAAAAAAGTTGACAGTGCAGTGATGATTGAGCTTTCCAAGACTGACCATCTCATGTGGAAATGGAAAATATATAACATGATACTTGGAAATTTAACCATGGAAACTGAAACAGCAGGAAACCATAACGCATGCAGATTGGGAAAATGGCTTAAGACATTGGACAGAAATCAAAATGGCGTTTTAGAAATTATCTCAAAAATAGAAGGACCTCACTCTAGAATTCATGAAGCCGCAAAGGAGGCCATCAAGGCATACAACAGCAAAAACACCGTTGAAGCCGAGCGTTTGTTGAGCGTCCTTGAAGAAAATTCATCACTGGTCGTAGCGCAGCTTAATAAATTGAAAGAAGTAATTTAAATAGTATTACCTGGCTGTGTATATAAAATATGCTCTTCTTTTATCTGATTGCTTTTAAATTTTAATCCAAAAGGACGTTTCAAACATCATTCATATATTTGAAACGTCCTTAATATTTCTATTAAAATATATTTTTTCCTTATATTGTATCTGCAGCAATAGTTTGTATCAACAAATGCTTTTAATTAGATTTCAATTGCAGCATCTGAGATGCCGGTGTTCAGGAAGATGTGCCTATTGATTTGATTTGTTAATCGTTAATTATTAATAGCATTGCTATTTTCTTCTATATTTGTATAAGATATGATGACGCCCTGGTCAGTGATTTTACATTTTATTTCATGTGCCCCGTCATGGTAACCTGTTGCTGCATTATACCCTTCAGTTCTTAGTATAAATTCATTTTCATCACCAGTTTCTTTTAAGCTGTAATAGTATGCGGTGGTCAGCAGGTACATTTTATTTTGGTCATTTTTGATGTAATAATAATCAAATAAAACAGGATAGTTGTTTTCATCATATTCAACTATATATGAAACAATTGCAAAGTCATTGTTGTAACCCATCAAATTTGTTGAGCTCATATCATTCATCGGGAACATTCCATCATAATTTCAATCTAATGAAACAATTTATGTCAAAATGTCCGAAGGTTCTCTTCCCATGCCTATATTATATACCAGGTAATAATTCGATGTTTT
>NZ_JAJUJR010000427.1 GCF_029265225.1 Sedimentibacter sp. | reverse complement strand
TATGCCAATATCACTGGCACACAAGCTTTCACTGAAGCTGTCTGAAGTAAGAAAGAACAAGACTGTTCCATACTTAAGACCTGACGGAAAAACTCAGGTAACAATCGAATATCATGACAACAAGCCAGTAAGAGTTGATACCATTGTTATTTCAACTCAGCACAATCCTGAAGCTGATAGAGAAACAATACAAAAGGATCTTATGGAGCATGTTATCAAGACAACTGTTCCTGCAGAACTTCTTGATGAAAATACGAAATATTTCGTAAATCCAACAGGAAGATTCGTTATAGGAGGACCTCAGGGAGACTCTGGACTCACTGGAAGAAAAATAATAGTTGACACATACGGCGGATACTCAAGACACGGCGGCGGAGCATTCTCCGGAAAAGATCCGACAAAGGTTGACCGTTCAGCAGCATATGCAGCAAGACACATTGCAAAGAACATTGTTGCAGCAGGACTTGCTGACAAGTGTGAAGTTGAGCTTGCTTATGCCATAGGAGTTGCTAAGCCGGTTTCAATAATGGTTGAAACTTTCGGAACAAACAAAATTGCCGATGAAAAAATTGAACAGGCAGTTGCAGAAAACTTTGACTTAAGACCAGCAGCAATCATTGAAAACTTCCAATTGAGAAGACCTATTTATCAGCAGGTTGCAGCATACGGCCACTTCGGAAGAAATGACCTTGACCTTCCATGGGAAAAGACAGACAAGGTTGAAGCATTGAAAAAATACTTATAATACCCTAGGGTATAGAAAAATGAGCAGAGTGTGACTCTGTTCTTTTTTTATGCACTTGACATGAAAGTATATTTGGAAGTAAAATTCTAGAGATGAATTAAAACATTCTAAGAAAGAGGGCGTAATGGAAACAGTTAATGATTTTTCAAAAGGAAGCGTAGCAAAACACATTATGGACATGGCAATTCCAATGATTCTGGCTCAGCTTGTCAATGTTCTTTATAACATAGTCGACCGTATTTACATAAGCAGGATGCCCGGTGATGCCTTTACGGCACTGACCGGTGTGGGAGTTAGTCTTCCCATAATATCAATTGTAATGGCATTTGCCAACCTTTTTGGAATGGGAGGGGCACCTCTTTGTTCAATAGAAAGGGGCAGAGGAAATCTGGACGAAGCAGAAAAAATCATGGGAAACTCTTTTGCCATGCTTACAGCAAGCGGCATAATTCTCACTGCAGTAGGGCTTATAATTAAAAGACCAATGCTTTACATGTTTGGAGCAAGCAATGCAACTTATCCATATGCTGACGGATACATTACAATTTATCTGCTGGGGAATATTTTTGTTATGATAAGCCTGGGAATGAACTATTTCATCAATTCACAGGGATTCGGCAGGATTGCCATGATGACTGTTGTTATGGGAGCCGTTGCTAACATTGTTCTTGATCCGATTTTCATTTTTACTCTGAACATGGGAGTAAAGGGAGCAGCTCTGGCAACAATTATTTCACAATTTTTGTCGGCAGTGTGGGTTCTTAAGTTTCTGACGGGATACACGGCAATATTAAAGCTCAAGAAAAACAGCATGCATCTTAAGAAGGAAAGGGTAAAACGAATAATTGGACTTGGAACATCCGGATTTGTAATGCAGATCACCAACTCTCTCATACAAATAGCCAGCAATGCCACACTGCAGGTGTACGGAGGAGATTTGTATGTTGGAATAATGACGGTAATAAATTCAGTGCGTGAAATATTCTCAATGCCTGTAATGGGACTTTCAAACGGTGCGCAGCCTGTAATGGGATATAACTACGGCGCAGGAAAATATAACAGGGTGAAAAGCTGCATAAAGTTTACGGCTGTTTCAGCAGTGCTGTACAACACGTTCATATGGGTGTTGATACAGTTTTTCCCCGGCTTTTTCATAAAGATTTTCAACAGCGACGCAGAAGTATTGAGGGCAGGGATTCCAATGCTGAGAT
>NZ_JAJUJR010000480.1 GCF_029265225.1 Sedimentibacter sp. | reverse complement strand
GAAAAATCAAGGAAATCTACCTGGCACTTAAAATAGAAAGAATACTGTCCAAGGAACAAATACTTGAAAATTATCTGAATACTATTCCCCTGGGACAAAGCTCCTACGGAGTGCAGACTGCTGCCCGCACTTATTTTTCCAAGGATGTGGGAGATTTAACTCTTGCAGAATGTGCCATGCTTGCAGGAGCAGCCAAAAGCACGGTAACATATGCTCCTTTTAGCCGCTACAACATGGATGACCTTCAAAACATCCCGGAAGAAGACATAGTTGGTTATGTTGTCATTGGCTCCGTGCAGTATGCATGTGTGTACAACCAGGATGCCAGAGACAGGCAACTTATCATTCTTGGACGCATGCTTGAGCTAGGATACATAAATGAATCCGAATATAATACGGCAAAAAACGAAGACATGCGAAGCGCCTTAAATCCGGGTCAGACAAAGATTGCACAAATTTCAACCCTACCCATGGATTATGTAAAGGAAAAGGTAATTGAAGATTTGATGGAAGTGAAATCAATGTCCTACAAGGACGCTGAAGCTTACCTTTACAGAGGAGGCCTGACCATAACAACCACAATTGACGTAAATATGCAAAAATCCCTGGAAGATTCATATAAAAAATTCTCATATAATTTCCTTGGAGCTGACCCCACAGGAGAAGCCCCTGTAGGTGAAGAATGGAGATACTTCAAGAGGGTTGACGGAGAGTCAGTTGGCTGCCTTGATTCTCAAAAAAATGTATTGAACGAATACGGCCAGACAATTTTTTATCTCAAGGAAAACATACTTGACGAAGATGGCAATATTTATTTAAATTCAGATGAATACAGCTATGACCAGAGCGGATTTCTTATCATTAATTCAAAAAAATTTGACATATATTCAGCAAATATAGACATTGTTGACTGCTACACCATAAACGAAGAATTCAACTTTGTTTCGCACATTCTTGGTTCCCTGAATATCGGTGGCAACCTGCAGATTCTTGAACAAAAGGGAACAAAGGGAAAATTCATCATCACAAAAGACTTTCTCGATAAAAACCAGGATATTTTTCAAGTCGGCAATGATAAAGTGCTGAGGATATCGAAAGACTTCTTTTATTATCAGGAACATGGTATTGTGCAGCCTCAGTCCGCTGCTGTAATAATGGATTATAGAACAGGAAAAATAAAGGCAATATTTGGGGGAAGGAACATTGAAGGAAGCAAAACGTTCAACCGTGCATCAGATGCTGCAAGGCAGCCGGGCTCAACAATAAAACCATTGTCTGTATACCTTCCTGCACTTAACTATGGATACACGGCTTCCT
>NZ_JAJUJR010000483.1 GCF_029265225.1 Sedimentibacter sp. | reverse complement strand
GACATTGCTTATGCGGCACTTGAAAACGGTATTGTGCCAAGATGCCACTTTGAAGATATAACAAGAGCAGACTTTTATGGATTTGTGGTACCTCTTGCAAAAAATCTCATGGACATGATGAATGAAAGCAATATAAATGTAAAAATTAGGGCATGCGATACGCTGGGTCTTGGGGTGTCACATGTGGGAGTAGAACTTCCAAGAAGCGTTCCGGCAATCATTCATGGGCTGAGATATTACGCACATGTTCCATCCGGTTCAATTGAATGGCACGGGCATAATGATTATTACGGGGCAGTTACAAATTCCACAACATCATGGCTGTACGGAGGAGCTTCTGTTAACACCACAATGTTTGGAATAGGAGAAAGAGTGGGCAACACTCCTTTGGAAGCAATGATAATCGAATACGGACAAATTAAAGGCAACACAGGAAAAATGAACCTTGAGCTCATAAATGAAATAGAAAAGTTTTTTGAAAAAGAACTTGATTATGAAATACCTCCAAAGACACCTTTCGTGGGGACAGAATTCAATGTTACAAAAGCCGGTATTCATGCAGACGGTCTGCTGAAGGACGAGGAAATTTACAACAGCTTTGATACTCGCAGGATTTTAGGAAAGCCTCCGCTGGTGGCAATCAATTCTTATTCAGGCATTTCAAGCATTGCATACTGGATAAACAGCTACTTCGGACTTAGGGGAGATGAAAAGATCCATAAGGGCGATAACAGGCTCATTCCTGTTAAAAACAAAATAGATTCAGAATATGACAGCGGGAGAACAACGAACATCTCCAGCGAAGAAATGGAAAAGCTTGCAAAATTGTATGTTTTCAACAACTATCAAAATGAAAGGGCAATATAAGGAGGGACTATGGCTACACTTGCAGAAAAAATTATCAGGAATCATCTTGTTACCGGAGAAATGAAGGCTGGAAATGAAATAGGAATAAGAATCGACCAGACCCTCACCCAGGATTCAACAGGCACAATGGCATACCTTCAATTTGAGGCCATGGGCATAGACAGAGTAAGAACAAAAAAATCAGTTGCTTACATAGATCACAACATGCTTCAGTCCGGACCTGAAAATGCTGATGACCACCTGTTTATACAGACAGTTGCTAAAAAACATGGAATTTATTATTCCAAACCGGGAAACGGAATTTGCCACCAGGTTCATCTTGAACGCTTTTCTGTTCCGGGAGACACTCTTTTAGGTTCTGACAGCCATACTCCCACATGCGGAGGAATGGGCATGATTGCCATGGGAGCAGGAGGACTTGATGTTGCAG
>NZ_JAJUJR010000103.1 GCF_029265225.1 Sedimentibacter sp. | reverse complement strand
TTACAGAATCAAAGTCTCCAAGAATTAAATCAGGAACAACCTGAAGTTTTTCAGCTTTTTCAAGTCCTCCGTCAGCGCATATGACATAATCTGCTTTCATGTGTTCCAGTGAACTTTTGTCTACGTCGTCACCGTTTGCTATAATCAAGGCTAACATTATTTTGACTCCATTATCTTTTTGAACTTCCTTGTTTCTTCAGCCACGTCTTTTGCCTTGTAAATTGCTGAGCCTGCAACTATTACATTTGCTCCCCAGCTCAACACTTCTTCTAAGTTTTTAAGTGTAACGCCGCCGTCAATTTCAATGTCCACGTTTAGATTTAATTCATCTGTCATGGCTTTAACCTCAGAAAATTTGTATTTCATATTTTCTATGAGGCTTTATCCGCCGAATCCGGGATTGACGCTCATTATGAGAACCATGTCAACATCTCTTATTATATCCTTGAGAGTGTTAACTGGAGTTGCAGGATTTATTGACACTCCTGCCTTCAAACCGTAAGATTTTATCTTTTGTATAGTTCTGTGAAGATGAACGCAAGTCTCCTGGTGGACAGTTATTATGTCTGCTCCTGCATTGTAAAAGTCTTCTATGAAATTGTCCGGATTTTCAATCATGAGGTGGACATCAAACGTCAGCTCCGTTGTCTTCCTCAAAGCCTTAACAACGTCCGGACCTATGGTGATGTTGGGAACAAAATGTCCATCCATTACATCTATATGAATATATTCTGCTCCGCCTTCCTCCACAAGCTTTATTTCTTCCCCAAGCCTTGAAAAATCAGCAGCCAATATGGATGGTGATAGTTTATTCATATTTTTCTCCTTGTCAGTATAATTTTTTAGCCTTTTGTATTTCTTCAAGCAGTCTTCTGTAGTTGGCAAAACGCGTTTCGCTAATTTTGCCTTCAAGAACTGCGTCTTTTATTACGCAGTCAGGTTCCTTGTTGTGAAGACAGTCGTCAAATCTGCACCCTTGATCAAATTTCTTTATTTCAGGATAATATTCCTTAAGACCGTATTCATCAATGCCTGACAGTTCAAAGGAGCTGAAGCCCGGGGTGTCAACAACATATCCTCCGAAGCTCAGTTTGTAAATTTCAGCATGACGTGTGGTATGTTTTCCCCTTTTCAGCTTGTCGCTTATTTCACCTGTCTTAAGCTGGAAGTCAGGCTGGACGGCATTCATGACTGAAGACTTTCCTACACCGGATGGTCCTGAAAAAACGCTTAATTTGTCTTTTAAAATTTCCTTTAATTTTTCTATGGACTTTTCATCCTTCTTGCTGGTAAAAACAACCTTGTAGCCAGTATTAACAAATATTTGTTCAAGTTCTTTCTTTTTTTCATCATCTGCCAGGTCGCATTTGTTGAAGCAGATAATAGGCTTCAGGTTGTTTGTTTCGGCAGCAATCAAAAGTTTGTCAAGAAGAAGAAAGCTTGGTTCGGGATTCGTTACTGCGAAAAATATGAGCAGCTGCTCTGCATTGGCTACAGGAGGTCTTTTTATTTCATTGACTCTTTCTTCAATTTCCTCTATATAACCGCTGTTTTCATCTTCTTCTGTTATTCTTATTTTAACCCTGTCGCCCACAAGGGGTTTTATGTTTTTAAGCCTGAACAGTCCTCTGGCTCTGCATTCGATTAATTTTTCGCCTGTATCAACGCAGTAGTTTCCCCCTACGCCTCTTATAATGATACCATCAATCATAACAGCTCCTATTCAAAAGTAATTTCTGTTCTTTCGTACAGCTCGTTGTCTATATAAATTTCATACACTTGTATTCCTGAACCTTCAAGAGTAACAATTATGCTTTGCTCAGCTGTTTTTACTTCCTGTGAATACACAACTTCACGTCCGCCGTCAGTAACTCTCTGAATAACCACAGTTACTGTATCCTTGTTTTTTGGAAGCGCAATAGTCAGTGGATATGTTCCTTCATATGCAGGTTCTTCTGTTCCGGGTTCTTCGGTACCAGGCTCTTCTGTTCCAGGTTCCTCAGTGCCAGGCTCTTCAGCTTTTCCTGAACTTACGGTCATCCATATTGACGTTCCCTGTTCAACTTCCTGTCCTGCAGTTACGCTTTGTCTCATTACAAGACCAGCTGCAACTTCGTCGCTTGGTTCTTCAGTTACTTCTCCCACAGCCAGACTGTTCTGTACTATTAGGAGTTTTGCAGTTTCAAGTTCAAGCCCGGAAAGATCAGGCATCTTCACATAAGTAACCTTTGGTCCTAAACTAACCACATAATCAACTTTATCCTTTGCCTCAGCAGGTTTGTCTGCAGCAGGATATTGGTCAATAATCTGACCTGCAGCATATTTGTCTGAATTTTCTTCAGTTACTCTTCCTTCAGAAAGGCCTGCATCAGCAAGGATTATTCCTGCCTCAATGGCATATCTTCCCACAAGGTTAGGAACGGTTATGTCCTTTATGCCCATGCTCACAACTACTTCAAGAGGATAATCTTCCTTAAGCTTTGCCCCTTCCTCTACACTTTGTTCAACAATTTCCCCTTCTTCATACTCCGTTGAATATTGTCTGTCAGTAACCTTAAACTCAAGTCCTAAGTCTTCAACTATTTTTTTTGCTTCTTCTTCATTTCTTCCAAGAAGATTTGGAACGGTTACTTCAGGTACGTATAAAAGTGCCTTGAAGGCAATTACTCCACCTATTACAGCCACTACCAGGGCACTTAATATTGCTGCCACAGTAATTTTTGCATTTTTGCTTTTTTGCGCTTTGTCTTCCATGTCTGTCTTTTTTTCCTTGCTTTTTTCTTTATTTCCCGTTGATTCGGTTTCTCCGAAAAAGCTTCTGAAAGCATTGTCTGACTCTTCGTCTACAATGTCTATGTCAATTACCTTGTTTTCCTTAATGTCTCCTAATACAGGCAACACCATTGTAGGTGAATCAATTATTTCTTCCTCTGTTTTTATAGAAGATGAAAATCCATTGAGTGAATCAAGCTTTCTTATAAGCTCATCTGCATTCTGAAATCTGAAGCTCTGGTGCTTTTCAAGGCACTTCATTATTATGTCTTCAAATCCCTTGGATATTTGAAGGTTTTTAACTTTCTTTGAAGGAGGAACCGGCTTTTCCTGTATTTGTTTCATTGCAACAGAAATATGATTGTCTGCATCGAAAGGCACGACGCCTGTTATCATTTCGTACATGACAATCCCAAGAGAATAAATGTCTGATTTGTCATCAACATACCCACCACGCGCCTGTTCAGGAGAAAAATAATGAACGGAGCCAATAACGTTTGAAGTGTTGTTTATTGTGGAGCTTGTTGCTGCTCTTGCAATTCCGAAATCAGTGACCTTGGCAATTCCTTCTTCGGTTATTAGTATGTTATGAGGCTTTATGTCCCTGTGTACTATGTTGTTTGAATGTGCATGCTTTAATGCTTCAGCAACCTGTCGCGTAATTTTTAATGTTTCAGTTTCTGTCAGTCTTCCTTTTTTGTTGATGTATTTTTTCAGGGTTTCTCCCTTGACATATTCCATTACAATATAATAAATATCTCCCTCGATTCCCGTATCATAAATGTTTACAATATTAGGATGAGCCAGACTTGCTGCTGAAAGTGATTCCTGCTTGAATTTTGCAACAAAATCAGGGTCTGATATGAGTTCGTCCCTCAATATTTTTATGGCTACAAAGCGATTCAAGACATTGCATCTTGCCTTGTAAACATTGGACATTCCTCCGCCGCCAATTTTTTCTATAATTTCATATCTGTTTCCTAATATTTTACCTATCATAAGCTTCACCTCTAGTGATATTGTCAACAATAATTATGGTAATATTATCTGTTCCTCCATTATCGTTGGCCATTTTTATGAGTTTCTGCACGCTTGAAGAACAGCCGTACTCCAATATGGTTTCAAGAATGTTTTCGTCTGGCAGATGAGTGGTCAAACCGTCGGTGCACAATAAAATCACATCATTTTCAAAAATTTCTACTTCAAATATGTCTGCCTGTACAGTTTCTTCACTGCCTACAGCTCTGGTAATGACATTCCTTTTTGGATGATGTTTTGCTTCTCCCTTTGTTATTTTACCATCCTTCAAGAGTTCGTTCACATATGTGTGATCGTCCGTTATCTGAGTAATCTGGCCGTCTCTTATTACATATGCCCTGCTGTCTCCAACATTTCCTATGTATGCAACGTTCATTTCCAAATCTATTACTGCCATGGTTACAGTAGTGCCCATTCCATTGCACTCATCCTTTACCAGGGCTTCTTGTCTGATCTTAGTATTTGCTTCTTCAACGCTTTTCATTATAAAAGAAGGGGGAAGAAAATTTTCTTTTTCACAGTCCTGTTTGAAGCATTCTCTTATGGTATCAATTGCAATTGAGCTGGCAACTTCCCCAGCCTTGTGTCCGCCCATGCCGTCAGCGACTGCATAAAGGTTATACCTCTTAGTTTCTTCAACTATTAAATTGTCTTCATTGTTTTCCCGCATTAGTCCCTTGTTTGTTTCATAGTACACCTTCATATGTCTACCTCATATTTTCAAAAAATTATTTCTCAGCTGACCGCAGGCAGCATTAATGTCGCTTCCAAGTTCTCTTCGAACCGTGGCATTTATTCCGTTTTCTGTCAGCAATTTTTTAAATTTTTCTATGTCAAGATTTTCAGAAGGCTTTGTTCCAGCCTCCTTCACATAGTTACATGGTATCAAATTAACATTTGCAAGCTTGTTCTTCAAAAGATGAGACAGCATCTTTGCATCTTCAGGAGAATCATTGAATCCTTTGATCATTATGTATTCAAATGTGAGTCTTCTTCCTGTGGAATTAATGTAGTGGTCGCAGGCTTTCATGAGTTCGGGAAGTTTGTACGTCCTGGCTGTAGGGAGTATTTCTTCTCTTTTTTCCTGAGAAGGAGCATGTAGTGATATGGCTAATGTGATTGGTATATCTTCATCTGCAAGCTTATAAATGTTTGGGATTATTCCGCATGTTGAAAGAGTTATTTTTCTCATGGAAATGTTTTGTCCTCTTTCATCATTTATAAGTTTTAAAAATCTGATTACATTGTCGTAATTGTCCAAAGGTTCCCCGGAGCCCATTATTACAACATTTGATATTTTTTCTTTTGTATCTTCCTGTATAAGATATATTTGTCTGAGCATTTCGGCTGCTGTGAGATTTCTTAGAAATCCGTTTTTTGTGGACGCACAAAAATGACAGCCCATTTTGCATCCAACCTGGGATGAAATGCATGCAGTGTTTCCGAACTTGTATTTCAAGTACACGCTTTCTACCACATTGCCGTCTTCAAACATGATAACATATTTTTTTGTTTCATCCAGCTTGGACTCAAGCTTCAATTCTATTGTTGATTTTGTAAATTCATATTTTTTTTCAAGCTCTTCCTTTGTCTTCTTGCTTACATTTGTCATTTTGTCGAATGAGTCCACAGTCTTCTCATGTATCCAGTCAAAAATCTGTTTGGCTTTAAATTTCGGCTCACCAAGTTCTGTCATTGCTTTTTCCAGTTCTTCAAAGCTCAATTCATCTATTTTTACCATATGTTTACCTTCTTATTTAATTACTCATAGTTGAAAAAATTATATCATAACCTTTTTATTTTCGCAATAAAAAAGCCGTCCATACCATGAACGTGAGGATATATTTCTATGTATCCTTTTGCTGCGTCAGGAAAGTCATTGATTTTGTCCATAAAACCTTCAAGTGCAAATTCATTGTTATGTTTTAAAAATTCCATAACAATGTCAAGATTTTCTTCCTTGTTTGTTGTGCATGTGGAATAAACCATAATGCCGCCTTTTTTCAGGTATTTTGCTGCATTCTCTATTATTTTAATCTGCACTTTAGAAATTTCTTTTATTTCATCTTCCGTCCTGTTGTACTTGATTTCAGGTTTTCGCCTTATTATTCCAAGTCCTGAGCACGGCACGTCTGCAATTATGAAATCGGCCTTTCCTTTCAATGATTCATCCGTCTTTGTTGCGTCATATGCTTCAGCTTTTATGTTGCTTATGCCAAGCCTTTGTTTTTCTTTTTCAATTAGTGAAAGCTTGCCTGGATAAATGTCCCTGCTTATGATTTTTCCCGTGTTGTTCATTATTTCTGCAGCATTGAGAGACTTGCCTCCCGGAGCCGCGCACATGTCAATCAGCAGGCTGTCCTCTGCGGGATTTAAAATTTGTCCTGCCAGCATGGAACTTTCGCTTTGTATGGAAAAAAGACCATTTTTGTATTCTTCGGTCTTGTCAGTTTCAATTGGATTTAAAATTCTTATTCCTTTTTCAGCATACCTGCACTTTTCTGCAATTATTCCCTTTTCTTTAAAAACGTTCAAAAGATCGTCTCTTGTGATTTTTAAGTTGTTCACCCTTATTTCAAGAGGAGCTTCAGCATTGTTTAAAGACAGCACATTTTCTATTTTGTCCTTTCCAAACTGCAGCTGCCACCTTTTCACAAGTGCTTCAGGGTATGAATATTTCACGCTCAGATATTCTTCACGGGGGAGTTTTTCCATTTTCTCAAGCAGCTCTTTTTTTTGCCTTAGAATGTTTCTTAAAACACCGTTGACGAACTTAGACGCCCTTATGTTTCCCTTGTCCTTTATGTACTGCACTGATTCGCTGACAACCATGTTTTCATAGGAGTTGTCGAGGAAAAACATCTGATACACTGCCAGTCGAAGTACAACAAGAACATCTGTCTCCATCTTTTTTGTCTTTGTGTTTGACATTTGATTTATTATCCAGTCGATGAACAACAGATGTTCTATAACTCCCAGCACGGATTTTCTGTAAAGAGCCTGATGTTTTATGTCAATATTTCTTATGTCATTGTTTATTACAATGTTTGAATAGGATTTATCCTTGAATATTTTTTTTAATGTTTCTACAACCTTTATTCTGTAGCTGTCCATATGTACCTCGGTAGCTTTATTTTAAATTTATCATTTGAGCACAACATTCTCAGGAAAATTGTTTCCCCTTATGTATGCTTCAACTTCCACCTTATTTTTGCCAGGCATCTGAATTTCCTTTATTATAAGTGTTCCTTTGTTGCAAGCCACGTAAATTCCGTCTTTTTGAACCTTTGTTACGTATCCTGGCTCATGGTGAGTATCTTCATGGTTGAAATCAGAGCTGTATACCTTAACCAATTTGTCATCAAGACTGAAAAAGGCAGTAGGCCACGGAGAAAGTCCCCTGATT
>NZ_JAJUJR010000451.1 GCF_029265225.1 Sedimentibacter sp. | reverse complement strand
GTATATTGATGATGAAAGGTTCAAAGCATACTATGACAGCAAAAATCCTGGAACAGCAGAATTTTTAAGAGAAGCTGTGCTTATCTACACAGGAATGAAAAAATAAAGAACAAATGAAGCAGCTTAATGCTGCTTAGGTTGATGACAATGTTGTTTCAATGTGTAGGGGAGGACCTCGTGTCCTCCCGAAGATAACAAAATTATTGGCTTAATAACACAAGCGTATACAAGATACGCCCCTACGATTTGTGGAAAATTAGGTTTGTCAATAGTCTGAGCAGCTTAATGCTGCTTTTTTTATGCGGCAGTATTGAATGTAAATTTAATAAAGTTTTAATAAACAATTTAGTCAGAATTAAGATGTCTGTATGATAATAAGTATATTAACATACGGAGGCAATTATGAAATCCATGCACTTATATATAGTATTAACAAGGACAAGCACTGTACTTTCCAGGATGATAGGTTTTGTAACAAATGATGAATTCACTCATGCTGCCATATCATTGGATGAAGAACTCAGCCAGATGTACAGTTTTGGAAGGAAAAATGTTTACAATCCATTTGTGGGCAGCTTCATTAAAGAAAATATTGATGAAGGAATATACGGATTGTGCCAAAATCTGCACGGAGTCATTATAGAACTTGATGTTTCAAGGCAACAATACAACAAAGCCGTAGAACTTCTGGATGAATTTATAATGAACAGCAGCATTTATAAATACAATTACATGGGGCTGATCGACGGGTTATTAAATAATGAAGCATGTTACAGCGACAGATTCTTATGTTCGGAATTTGTTTATTACATTTTAAACAAAAGCGGTGTTGCAGACTTAAATATGCCGAGAAATCTTGTGAGGCCGCAAAGTTTGCTTGATATTGACGGCAGAGTTATATTCAGAGGAAATTTAAGAAATATGAAGCATGCTAATGAATTAATCCCGTCTTACAATTACGCAAGAATTTAATAATAACAAATAAAAATAATCCGATTAAAATTGGATTATTTTTATTCCAGTATTTTTTTTATTTCTGAGGTCAAGGCAATGGATTTTGGATTATTTATTTTTTTTGCATATTCTTCTGCATTTTTAATGTGAAGCTTTGCCTGTCTATAATTTTTATTTTTAATTTCAACGAGTGCAGCATAGCATTCGGCAAAATCCCTGCCCCAAATGGAATTGAAGCGTTCAAAATACTCCAATGACTTTTGAATATGAATTTGAGCTTCCTCGTATTTTCCCATGTGGTACAATGCCTGGCCTGCATTGGAATAAAATATTTCGAGACCCTTCAATATGGAATTTTCATTGCATATGTTTATTGCTTTCATGAAAAAATCAAATGCTTCCTTGAAGTTTCCAATATCCTTGTTCATCTGACCAAGGTAATTGTAGCAGGCTGAAATATTTACGCTGTATTTTTTGTTGAACATGTTAAGGCTTGAAAAAATGTTGATTGATTCAGTCAGTGAACTTGAAGCTTCCTTGTAGTTTTCAGTCTTTATGAAATAAAGACCCTTCAGCCTTAAGATTATTCCTCTTTCCTCAATGATATCTCTTTTTTCAAGAAGGCTCATGCTTTTGTCTATGTATTCCTTCATTATTTTATTGTTGTCTACCTGAATTCCGTAGTAAATCATCTGCTTGTAATTGTTCAAAAGATAAATCAAATTATCCAGTTTGCCGGCAAGTTTTATGCTAATGTTGATTTTTTCAATT
>NZ_JAJUJR010000249.1 GCF_029265225.1 Sedimentibacter sp. | reverse complement strand
CCTATGCCTGCAAGGACGCCGGAAATTATAACACCTGCGTAACGAATTTTATATACGTTTATTCCAACTGAGTCTGCCGCCTGTGGAAATTCTCCGCAGGCACGAAGCCTGAGACCGAATTTTGTGTGATTAATTACAACTTCAGATATTACTGCTAGGGCAATTCCTATAAAAGTTGTTATGTAGCAGTTTTGAAATAAAATGGGCCCGATAAACGGAATATCTCCTAAAATTGGTACCTTTGCAATATGAAATGTATCTGAGAACTGAATTTGCTGGACGCCCTGAACCATTCTGGCAACAAATATGGCAAAAGCAGGCGCAAACATGTTAAGAGCTGTCCCGCTTATGGTCTGGTCAGCCTTCATATTGATGGATGCAAATGCATGAAGAAGCGAAAATACTGCACCTGAAAATCCTGCTACAATAATTGCAAGTATTAAAAGCATCTGTCCGCTCATTGAATCCTGAAAAATGCTAATGAATGAAATGCTTATGAATGCTCCCATAACCATTATTCCTTCAAGAGCTATGTTCACAATTCCGCTTCTTTCAGAGAACATGCCTCCCAAGGCAACAATGAGAAGAGGTATGGCAAAAAACATTGTCTGCTGTGCTATGAAGTAGATGGTGTTCATATGTTTTCTTCCTCCTTTTCTTGTCTTTTGCAGAATTTGAATAGTACGTTCTTAAAAAGAAGAGCAAATGCTCCGCAGTAAATTATCGCAGCAATAATTATATCTATTACTTCCGGTGCAAAGGAATATAGCTGAAGATTTACTCCGCCGACAGTTATATGAGCAATGAAAAGGCCTGCAAACAAAATTCCTATGGGATTTGACATTCCAAGAAGGGCTACTGAAATTCCGTTGAACCCCTGAGGAGCAAGGATGTCCACAACCTGCAGATATTTTCCGGAACCTGCAAGGTACAAAAGACCTCCTCCAAGGCCGGAAAGAGCTCCTGCAATAACCATTGAAAGAATTATGTTTCTTTTGGCGTTTATTCCGGCGTACTTGCTTGCATCCCTGCTGTAGCCGCATGCCTTGAGCTCGTAGCCGAACGTTGTCTTATTTATAAGGAGATACACTATTACAACCATTAAGACGGCTATTAAAATTCCTATGTTTATATTCTGACTTCCAAAAATCTTATCAAGACCTGCCTTTGGAATTATGGCGGTCTTTGAAACGGGAAGGCTCTGATTCTTGATTTTGTCGTGAATGTTTGAAACTATGAGCATGTTCACAAAGTACATTCCGATATAATTCATCATTATGGAAGAAATTACTTCATGGACGTTGGCAAACGCTTTGAGTATGCCCGGCAGAAGACCCCACAGAGCTCCGGCGATACATGCAGCCAGAAGGGCAGCAATCCAGTGGCTGCTTCCAGAAAGAAATGTCCATTTTATTCCAACATAAACAGCAGCAAAAGCTCCCATTGTAAATTGTCCTGATGCACCTATGTTGAACAATCCTGTCTTGAAAGCAAATCCCACGGATAATCCTGTCATTATTATGGGCGTTGCATTGTACAGCACATCTCCAATTCCCTTTGCTCCGTCAGCAAAACCTCCTTCAATGATTGCCATGAATCCTGACAATGCTTCAGAGGCATTGCTTATTAGAAGTATCACAAGCCCGAAAAGAAGGCCTATGGCAATGGCCATAACAGCTGACAGGAAATTCACGCCCCAGTTGCTGTTTATGATGTTAAGCTTTGCTTTCAGTTTTTTCATAGCTTTCACTCCTTTTAGAACCTGACATGTAAAGTCCAAGCTCCTGTACTGTTGTATTTTTAGGATTTAAATCTCCCACGATTTCTCCTTCAAACATCACAAGGATTCGGTCGCTTACATTCATAACTTCATCCAGATCAAATGATACCAGAAGCACTGCCTTACCGTCGTCTCTCTGAGCAATGAGCTGATGGTGGATATATTCAATTGCTCCCACATCCAGTCCTCTAGTTGGCTGGACTGCTATGACTATTTCAGGATTTCTGTCTATTTCTCTTGCAACAATAAGCTTTTGCTGATTGCCGCCTGACATTCCTCTCACAACCGAATCCTCTCCCTGGCTGCTTCTAATGTCGTACTGGCTGATGAGTTTTTTAGCATAATCTCTAACAGCATCAAATTTAATGAGGCCCTTTTTCTGAAACCGAGGCTGATAATAAGTCTGAAGAACGGCATTTTCCTTAAGGGTATAGTCAAGCACGAGGCCGTAACGCTGCCTGTCTTCAGGTATGTGGGCAATACCTTCAATGCATTTGTGGCGAATAGATTTCTTTGTAATATCTTTTTTGTTTAAAAATATTTGTCCTGAGTTTAGTGCCATTAAACCTGTTATCCCCTGCACAAGTTCAGACTGACCGTTGCCGTCAATTCCTGCTATGCAAAGTATTTCTCCCTTTTTAACATTGAAGGAAACATTTTTAACAACGCTTTTTTTTGTAAATTTGTTTATTATTGTAAGATTTTTCGCCTCAAGTACAGGACTTAGGTCTTTAGGTTCTGATTTTTCAATTATGAAACTTATCTTTCTTCCAACCATCATTTCAGACATCTGTTCTTTAGAGGTTGCTTTTACATCAACGGTTCCTATGTATTTGCCTTTTCGAAGAACTGTGCACCTGTCTGCAGCTTCCTTGATTTCATTCAGCTTGTGAGTGATGAATATAATGGATTTTCCTTCATGGGTCAATTCCCTCATGATTTTCATGAGTTCTTCAATTTCCTGCTGTGTAAGCACTGCTGTGGGCTCGTCGAAAATCAATATGTCGTTGTCTCTGTAAAGCATTTTTAGTATTTCAACTCTTTGCTGCATTCCAACGGTTATGTCGGAAATATGCGCATCGGGATCAATTTTCAGTTTGTATCGGTTGCTTAATTTCTCAACCTTTTTTCTTGCTTCGTCCATTTTCAAAAAACCATTTTTCGTGTCTTCCTTGCCTAAGACTATGCTTTCAAGAACGGTGAAGTTGTGAACAAGCTTGAAGTGCTGGTGCACCATGCCTATTCCTAAGTCATTGGCATCATTGGGATTATCTATTTTAACTTTTTTTCCTTCAATCATTATTTCTCCGGCTTCAGGAGTATATAAACCGAACAGCACGCTCATCAGAGTAGATTTGCCAGCTCCGTTTTCGCCCAGAAGGGCATGAATTTCTCCACGCTGAACCTTGAGGGTAACGTTGTCAACAGCTTTAAACTCTCCAAACTTTTTAATGATATTGTTCATCTCAATAACATAATCCATAATTTCTCCTTCTGCAATATCAAAAAGTTGCTCCGCAACTCCGCTAGGGGGACCTATGTCCCCCTTCGGCGTTAAAATGCATACGCGTTTTAACTGAGCACCCCTCTTAACGGCAAGGGCGTCCCGCCCTTTGCAATCCTCGTTTTTGATATGATAGGAAAAAGAACTTTCCTATCATATCAAAAAAGTGTCTTCAGTATTAAGTTTTATTGAAGACACTTTTTGCAATTGAATATGCGAATTAATCTATTAAATCTACAACTACTTTTGTAGCTCCAAGTTTGGATGCATCCTCTGCATCTTTGTCGCCGAGTATTTTTATTTCTTTGTTTATAATCTTGTTGTAAATTGTATCGTAGTCTTTTTGAGTGAATTTTTCAAATTTTGAAGATTCCATTGGAAGCTGAACTCCGCCTACGCTAGAATCAAGATACAGAATTTCCCCGCCTCTGAATTTTCCGTCGTAATATTCAGTCAATGCATCATAAACTGATTTTGTTAGATTTTTCATGGAAGAAGTTATGACAGTTTCTGACTCTGCAGACTGGTCAACGTCAACACCTATAACTTTTGTCTTTGCAGTTTCTGCAGCTTTCATTACTGAATTTCCTACGGCTCCTCCGCATGCAAATATAACTTCTGTTCCTTCGTTGTACCATGATGCAGCCTTAGCCATGTTTTCCGGTGTTGCATCAAAGTTTCCTACATATGTGTATTTTATTTCAACTGCTCCGTCAGCAAGACCTATTTCCTTAGCAGCATAATCAGCCCCCTGTACATATCCGAAT
>NZ_JAJUJR010000405.1 GCF_029265225.1 Sedimentibacter sp. | reverse complement strand
AGAGAGTTGGTCTGGAAGAATGAAAATGATGAAATGTTGAAATGAAGTCCCAAAAGTTCTTCAGTTATTTTGTCTTCTCCGTAAAGAATTTTCATTTCTTCTGCTCTAGCCACATCTGCCACACCGTCAAATATGGAATGTGCAATGCATTTTACCTTGCTCTTAAGGTTCATGCCAAGAATTAAGTCCACAAATTCCTGCTCGTTTAATGTTCCCTGGCTTGTGGTGATCAGATTTATTAAAATTTCTCCTGTTTTTTCTGTCTTTCTCACCAACAAGTACCTTAAAAAACCTATTTTTGATGTTTTATGGTAGTATGTTTTACTATTTCCTTGGAAATAATCCAGTATTTGACATAAAATCTGTCGATAATCTTCATCCACAATCTGGCATCCTCTGGTGCTAATTATGCTGTGAAAACTGTTTTTCTTATGCATACCCAATGACAAAGGGCCGTCCTTTACCTCGTCCCCAAAAGAAAATTCCATTTTATTTCTGTACTCCGTCTGTTTGGGACTTGAAACTATGGGAAGGAATTCATATGGTTCTTCAATAACGCTGTCTATTATTGACTTAACTTGTTCCTTTTTAAATTCAAGCTGCTTTTCATAAGGGATGTTCTGATATGCACATCCGCCGCAAACATTGAAATGCTCACAGATGGGTTCCTTCTCATAATCAGCCGGCTCAACAACTTCTATTACTTTTGCTTCGGCGCTGTCTTTTCTTGTTCGGCTTATTTTAGCCAGGACCTTTTGCCCGGGAAAAGCACCTTTAATCTTTATTGTCTTCCCCTGGAATGTTACTTTTCCGGTGTTGGGAAAATTCATTGCTTCTATTGTTACTTCGATTATATCGTTCTTTTTCATTTGTACTCCTGTAATTATTTATTCAAATCCGTGAGAATGTTCCACGCTATTATACTATTAAAACATGAGATTCTTCGGCTGCGCCTCAGAATGACAGCGTCTAATTTACCTTTTCATCAAAACTGAGTAATGTGCAATACTAACCTACATTTTATTTACGATTCAATATTCCACTTCTTCCGGAGACGGTGTTTCATCTTCTATCATAAGAGACATGTCTCCTCCTGTATCTTGAATTAATTTTTCAATCGGCATTTTTACATATTTTCCATATGCTGTTGCCGCAACAGTTCCGTCTTCTAAAAGAATTTCTCCTGTTCCTTCAAATATAAGCCTTGTGTTCCTTGTTATTCTTGCTATTGCTTTTACCTGCTTGCTTAATGGAACGGGTTTTTTATATTTGATGTTAAGTTCCACCGTCACTCCCCATGCATCAGGTTCAAGTATCATGATTGATCTTCCTATTACCTCGTCCAGAATTGCTGATATGATTCCGCCGTGCATTCTGTCCGGATAGCTTTGATGTGTGGGAGTAGGCGTTGATATGGACATCAGTTCATTGTTTTCAAGTTCATAAAATTTAGTTTTTAAAGATTCATGGTTTTCTGTTCCGCAAATGAAGCAACCCTTGCTGACCTGCTGTTTTCTTTTCACTTTATATTTCATTTCATTCCCTCTATTCTTTTAGCTGCTACTATATTACTACAGCATGATAAATCAGTCAAATTTTCATTCCGTAAAAAACGACTTAACCTTGAGGCCAAGTCGTTCTTATTATAGTTCCAACAATTTTTCCGTCATGGCTTTTATAGCCATCAATGTAAATCCGCTGGGTCTCATGTTTGAATAATCACCAACGTAGTGCAAAAGCCCGTATGCTGGGAAACTTTGCCCTGACACCAAGTTTGAAGGAACAGGAACATTAGTCATTCCCATGTGCTGTCCGAAAATGTTGATTGCATTAAGGCACATGTCTCCTCCGCCCTGTCCGTTTGCACATGTAGAAAACGCAAACAGTTTTTTGCCCCAGAACGGTGCTCCCGTCCAATAAGGAGAAAATGCATCCATGAAAGCCTTCATTGCTCCCGATACATTGCCATAATAAGTTGGAGAACCCATCAATATTATGTCTGAATCCAGAAGCTTTTCGGGACTTGCTTCATCAATACTTAGCATTTCATTTTTATACTGTCCTGCAATAGTAAATTGCTTTGCAAGCTCTTCAAGATTTGGGTCTTTCACCCTCAATATTTTAACTTCTGCGCCCTGGCTTTCAAATTCCTTGTAAAATTCTCTTGCCATAAGATAATTATTTCCGCATACGCTGTGAAACACTATAGATACTTT
>NZ_JAJUJR010000309.1 GCF_029265225.1 Sedimentibacter sp. | reverse complement strand
CCTCGCCTGCACAGGGTGAAATTATGCAGGCCAAGTGGGGAACACACGGAGATCATCCTGTTGTGGCACTTACTCCAAATTCAGTTCAGGAAACATATGAATATGCTATTGAAGCATTCAATATTGCTGAAAAATACAGAACACCAGTAATTTTACTCATGGATGAAACTGTTGGACACATGAGAGAAAAACTGCAGTTTAAAGATCCTTCTGAAATAAAAGTAGTAAACAGAAAAAAACCAACATGCAAGCCAGAAGAATATGTTGCTTACAGACCAGATGAAGACATGATACCTCCTATGGCATCATTCGGCGAAGGATACAGATATCATGTTACCGGACTTACTCACGATGAAACAGGATTTCCAACCAACAACAATGAAATATCCGGCAAATTGGTTCAGAGGATTGTTGACAAGGTAGAAAAAAATATAGATGACATTACATTTTTCGAAGAATATAAAATGGACGACGCTGAAATTCTAATAATTGCCTTTGGCGGTGTTTCAAGAGCTGCAAAAAGTGCCGTTGACAATATGCGCAAAAACAACATCAAGGTTGGTATGTTCAGACCAATTACCATCTGGCCGTTTCTTGAAAAACAAATAAGCGCGGTTTCAGAAAAGGCAAAAGAAATTTATGTGGCTGAAATGAACCTTGGCCAGTACTTCCTTGAAGTTGACAGAGTAGCCGGCAAAAAATGTCCTGTAAAAAAAATCAACAAGATTACAGGGGAACTTATAACACCTAAGGAAATTACAGATGCTGTCATGGGAGGTAGAGAATAATGAACACTAACTGCAGCAATTTAACAGAAAAGTATTTCAGAGTAAACAGACTGCCTCACATTTGGTGTCCTGGCTGCGGACATGGAACATTAATGAACACGGTGGTAAGAGCAATAGACAAACTGGGACTCAACAAGGATGAAGTTGTTCTTGTATCAGGCATAGGATGTTCTTCAAGAGCTCCTGGATACCTTGACTTCAACACTCTTCACACAACACACGGAAGAGCCCTGGCATTTGCCACAGGCATAAAGCATGCAAATCCGAAACTTCACGTAATAGTAATCATGGGCGACGGCGACAGCTCTGCCATCGGAGGAAACCACCTCATCCATGCAGCCAGAAGAAACATTGACATTACAACAATCGTGTTTAACAACAACATATATGGAATGACCGGAGGACAATATTCTCCTACAACTCCTTTTGGAGATTTTGCAACTACTGCACCATTTGGAAATATCGACAAGCCTTTTGACCTGTGCAGCCTTGCTCAGGGTGCAGGAGCAACTTATGTTGGAAGAGGTACTGCATACCATGCTCCAATGATGCAGAAGCTTATTGAAAACGGATTAAAAAACAAGGGATTTTCATTTATTGAAGGTTTAAGTCTGTGTCCGACTTATTACGGCAGAAAAAACAAAAAAGGAAATGCCGTTAAGATGCACACATTCCTTAAAGACAACTGTGTAGACGTTAAGGTTTTGGAAAAAAATCCTGAAAAGGCAGAAAACAAAATACTCATAGGTGAATTCTACAACAATCCTAAACCGGAGTACACAGAAAGCTATCAGGTTATTATTGACAAATTTCAAAATAAATGAGGAGACTGTTATGTTTGATAAATTAGAATTGAGACTCAGCGGGTCAGGAGGACAGGGAGTAATACTTGCTGCCATAATAATTGCCGACGCTGCCATTGAACAAGGAATAAATGCAATTCAGACCCAGTCATACGGACCGGAAGCAAGAGGGGGCTCCAGCAAGGCTGAAGTTATAATAAGCAAAGATGAAATCAATTTTCCAAAAGTGACTAATCCAAACATTTTGCTTGCTCTCACACAGAATTCATATGATAAATATATTGCAACTTTAGACAAAAATGGTATACTAGTTGTTGACGAAAGTGTTAATATTGAGCATGATGCACCATATACAATTTACAGTCTTCCGATTCTTGATACTGCTCAAAACAAGCTGGGAACTCACATGGTTGCTAACATTGTTTCTGTGGGCGTTTTATATGCATTGATAGGAGAAGAAGTAATTGACAAGGATGTAATGCTTAAATCTATTACTGACAGGGTTCCTCCTGTTACAGTAGATAAAAATATCAGCGCATTCGAAGAAGGAATAAAACTAATTCGAGGATAACATATGAACAATACTAGTGATTTAATCGGTCTTATTAAAAGCAATTATCATAAATTCAGCAAAGGTCAAAAACAAATTGCGCAGTTCATAATAGACCACTATGACAAAGCAGCTTTCATGACTGCAGCAAAGATCGGTGAAACTGTTGACGTGAGCGAATCAACCGTTGTACGTTTTGCAAGCAGCCTTGGATATTCTGGTTTTCCGGAACTTCAAAAGGCTTTGCAGGTGCTCATTAAAAACAAGCTTACAACTGTGCAGAGAATCGGTCTTGACGATGACATCGAAAATGACAAAGATAAGCTTCATAAAAAAATAATCAAAAATGAAATGAACAACATGCGCAACATGTTTGAAAACTTTGACATTGAAGCTCTTGACAAGGCGACTGAAATCATAATGAACGCAAACAAGGTATACATACTTGGTCTTCGTACTTCATCGACGCTGTCAAACTATCTGGGATTTTATCTGGATGTAATACTTGACAACGTAAAGGTATTGAACAACAGCGGCGTAAATTCTCTTTACGAAGAAATCATAAGAATCAAGGAAACTGATGTACTGATAGTAATAAGCTATCCAAGATACTCCAAGATAACCATCGATGCTACAAAGTTCATAAAGGAACACAATACAAAAATAGTTGCAATAACAGACACGGAAGCATCTCCGGTATACAGCATTGCTGATGTTTCTCTGCTGGCAAAAAGCAACATAGTTTCATTCATAGATTCATTGGTTGGTCCTCTTGCAATGATCAACAATTTGATCATTAACATAGGACTTCAGGAAAAAGAAGATATAGTTGAATATTACAACAGGCTTGAACAGCTGTGGGATAACAACAGCATATATCAAAATGACAACAATTAGCAATTGTTAAAGGACAATGTATTATACATTGTCCTTTTTGTATGATAGGAAATTTCTCTTTCCTATCATACAAAAACGAGGAGTGCATGTCGGACGTCCTTGCCGTCAAGGGGGATGCGGAGTCAAAAACGCGTATGCGTTTTTACGCGATCAGGGGACATAGGTCCCCCTAGAGGAGTTGCGGAGCAACTTTTTATTGCATTGAATTTCCAGATTTCACTTTAAAAAATTTTGTTGTTATATTTCTAAAT
>NZ_JAJUJR010000031.1 GCF_029265225.1 Sedimentibacter sp. | reverse complement strand
GATGGTTGTTGTTTCATTTGGAGAAAAAATACTCATGGAACCAACATTGGAAGAGGCAATAGAAAGACTGTTTGGAATTATTAAGGGAGAACCAGAGCCTCAGGATAATCAATATGACTACACAAATGTAAATGATTTGATAGATCAGGCAAATAAGGTGTTCAATGAAGCCAATGAAGCATCTAAAAACGGTCAATGGGCTTTGTACGGAGAAAAACTTCAAGAGCTTGAAAAACTATTGAATCAGCTTAATTTTGTAATAAACGGAACTGAAGGTTCTACAAACAATGAAGGACCAGAAGGCACTGTTGAAATAAACCCTGAATCCGAATCAGACGGGACAGTTGAAAATAACAACAACGAAGAAAATCAATCACAACTATAAAAGCGAGGAATATATGAAATTCAAATTTAACCATTTCAACTTCAATGTACTTGATTTGAACAAAAGCATTAAGTTTTATGAGGATGCATTGGGACTCAAGGAAGTAAGAAGAAAAGAAGCAGGCGACGGAAGTTTTATCCTTGTATACATGGGAGACGGCATATCTGATTTCACATTGGAGCTCACATGGATGAGAGATCGTGTAGAATCATATGATCTGGGAGATGAAGAATTTCATCTGGCAGTGACAGTGAATGACTATGAAGAATCCTTCAAAAAGCATGAAAAGATGGAATGTATAGAATATGTCAATGAATCCATGGGAATTTACTTCATAACAGATCCCGACGGCTACTGGATTGAAATAGTTCCGGCAAGATAATAAATTAAACTGAAACCTAATTTGCCACAAATTGTAGGGGCGGACCTTGTGTCCGCCCGATGTTATTAATACAAAAAAATATCTACGGGAGGGCACGAGACCCTCCCCTACAGAGTTTAATAATATTTGTAATTAATAGGATAATGGAATCTTGTTTTATTGCCAATTGTCTGACATGGATACCTTGTCTTTTTTATTGTATCTTATTGTAATATAAGAGTGAAACTGCAATTACAGCTGCGCAAAATGCAGCATAATATATGAAAAGAGGATTTTGCATTCCGCCGTAAAGGATGAACAATGATCCTGCAATTGCCAGGATTGGTACCAGGTATCCCTTAATACTGCTTTTTATTTCTCCGCTCATTTTTAATTTTATTACTGCAACATACATCAAAATAAAACCTATGTAGTTTATCACTATTGATATCTCAGAAATATCGGAATTTGGAAGTATGTTATACTTCTGTGTAATGTAATGAATTATCATCCATCCAATGCAAATAAAATATGTGAGTATTCCTGAATTTAAAGGAATGCTGTACTTTTTTGAAACCTTGACGAATTTATGGCTGAATGGAAACATATTTCTGATTGCCAGTGAATAAGGCAATCTGATAATTCCTATTATAACTCCATTTACTGTTCCCAGCACTGAAATTACAACAAACGTCAATATCATTCTTGCCCCAAGGGAACCAAACAATTTCATGGCAGCTTCATTAACATGTGAATCTCCCATACTCATTACAGCATCTGCACCCATGTATGATGATATTCCAACAAAGTATAAAATGTATACGCCTAAAATTATGACAGGTGAAATTATCAGTGCAAGAGGGAGGTTTTTTTTGCTGTCTTTTATTTCATGACCAATGGATGTTGCAATAATCCATCCGTCGAAGGAAAAAGCAATTGGGCCCACTGCTGCAATCCATCCAAGTCCGGCAGATGGAACTGAACTTAAATTACTGCTCAGCACCGGAAGAGGGTTTCCAAAAAAAATGCCTGCAACAGCGATCATTGCAAGAGGAATCAGCTTTATTACGGTAGATGCGTTTTGCAGATATCCTCCCAGCTTGTAGGACAATATGTTTATTACATACAATGATGTTATGACCAATGTTCCTATTATTACCTGCATCTCCAGAGATGACTGAATTCCAAAAAGCATTGTTCCATAAATTCCGCAAACCCAAGCCACTACACATACAATGGTTGGATAATAAATGAATGTCTGAAACCATCCATAGGCACAGGCTGTTTTTTTGTTCCAGTACCTTTCGGAGTAAGTTATTATTCCTCCTGCTTCATCTGTACGTGATGCAAGCTCTGATATAGACAGACTTCCGAAAATAATGCTGAAAGCTGCTATTATAAAGACTAAAATTCCAAGAAATATATTTCCTTCCGTGTAAATAAGTACGTTGTCACTTTTGAAAAATATTCCTGAACCAATTACTATTCCAACTATCATTGCAATAGTTGTTGTAAGACTGTACTTGTTATTCATAATGCCTCCAGTTGATATGATGAAACGAACTTTTATAGTGTATATCACATACATGTTAAAATCAAGACATATTGTCTCAAAAAATAAAATTCAAAAATAATATTTGGATTTACAATTAACATACGTTATAATGTTAAAAAGATTAGGAGGCAATATGGTTAAAAAAGTATTAAAAACAGCATTTCAGATTACCATAATATGTCTTATTTATTTTGCCGGAAATTTTATAAGCAGATTAATATCTGATTTCATTGTTATACCAGGCAATATAATAGGCATGATTATTTTGCTTATATTATTATCCACAAATACAATGAAACTATCCCTTATAGAAGAAACAGGAAATTTTATGCTGAAATACATGGGATTTTTCTTTGTACCGCTAATTGCAGGAATAATGGATTCATACAAGTTAATTGAAGACAGTATTTTTCAGGTACTTGTAATTTTGACGGTATCCTGCATCCTTGTCATGTTTGTTTCAAGCAAGGTCACTGATTATTTAATTTTCAGACAGAAAGGGAGCACAAATGATTAAAGACACGATGACATCTTTGTTTTACATAATGTTGACTGTAATATTTTTTGCTGCAGGGTTCAAAATTAACACCAAGTATAAAATCACCGCTTTAAATCCCATAATTTTTGCTGCACTTGCAATATTTGTGTTTTTAAGCTTATTTAAAATACCATATGCGGAATACAGCAGGGGAGGGAAGATAATTTCAAACGCCCTGGGACCAATTGTAGTTGTTCTTGCCATACCTCTTTACAAAAACAGAGACGAGCTTAAGAAAAATTTTGTTCCTATTATAGGAGGCGTCATTTCAAGTATAATAACATCATTTGCTTCTGTAATAATTCTGTGTAAGCTGTTTAAAATAGAAGATACAATATTATTGTCTCTGCTGTCTAAATCCATTACAAATCCAATGGCGGTGGAGTCCACAAAGCTTCTGGGAGGCAATGAAGCAATTACAATTGCATCTGTTGTCATAACAGGGATTGTAGGAGCCACTGTTGCTCCTGCCGTAATGAAGTTTGGAAAAATAAAAAGCAATGTGGCCAAGGGAATAGGCATAGGATCTTCTTCACATGCCCTGGGCACATCAAAGGCAGTTGAAATGAATGAGGAGACAGGTGCTGCCAGCGGTCTTGCCATTGGTGTCACCGGACTTATGACAATAATAGGAATAATTATCTTAGCATGAGGAGTTAATATGATAACAGGAGAAAATATATTTTTGTCAAGCATTGAAGAAAAGGATAAAAAATATTTATATTCATGGTTTCAGGACAGTGAGTTCTTAAGGTTTTACGATTATTATCCGCCTGTTCCGCAGTCAAAAGAGGAAGTTGACAAAAATTTAAAGTATTATGAAAACAATGAAAAGTCATTTATTTTTGCAGTAAGGCTTAAAGAAGACGGGCAAATAATAGGAGTTGCCGGGTACGATGATATAATAAAAGAAAACAAGGTAGCAACTCTTTTCATTGGAATCGGGAATAATGACTTAAGAGGCAGGGGATACGGGAAAGAAGCCCTGAAGCTGCTTCTTGACTATGGTTTTTACATCAAGGATTTTCACAGAATACAGTTAAACGTCTTGTCATTCAATGAAAGGGCTATATCTTTGTACGAGAAGGCAGGATTTATAAAGGAAGGAACATACAGGGAATTTGTGCTGAGGGACAATGAAAGGTATGATTTGTATCTTTACGGATTATTGAAAAGCGAATGGGAAAACAAATAAAAAAGATTCCTTCTTATGAAAGAATCTAATTGCAAACCAGCGGGCGGATACAAGATCCGCCCCTACAAATTGCATTACGCTGTGTGCTTGTCGAGCATTTTTGTAAATGAAGCAAGGGGCTTAACTCCTATTTCTTTTGACTCAACCTTTCCATCATTGAAAAGTATCACTGTTGGGATGCTTTGTATTCCATAGCGAATGGAAAGTTCCTGGTTCTGATCCACATCTACCTTTGCCACTGCTACCTTGCCGTCATATTTATCTGCAAGCTGTTCTATTACCGGTGCAATCATTCTGCATGGTGCACACCATGTAGCCCAGAAGTCCACCAGCACTAATTTTTCCTTTGCCAAAAGCTCATCAAATTCGCTTGTGCTCTTTACATATGTTATTTTTTCTGTCATTTTAATTCTCCTTAGTTTTATCTATTTGTAATGCTGCATGTTGAGCAGCTATTAAACCTTCGCTTACTGCCTTTGAAAGCTGCAGAGGCTTGCCTGTTATGTCGCCGGCTGCATAAACGCCTTCAATATTTGTTTCCATGTATCTGTCAACTGATATGAAGTTTCCTTCAGTTTTCAAACCATCAATTAAAGCTGTTGGTGCAACTGCATCTCTCAGCATGAATACTGCGTCTGTTTCAATGACATCATCGCCTATTTTCACAGCCTTTACAACATCATCGCCTATGACTTCCGTCAATGTTCCATTAATATATTTTATATCCTTGTTTAAATGTTCAGAGCGTGGATTTTTTGAAACAAATGTTACATTTACTCCTATGCCCTGCAGAAAATTAGCTTCTTCCAAAGCTTCATTTGACTGATCCCAAACCACCGCATTTTTATTTCTGTAAAGCATTCCATCGCATGTTGCACAATAGCTTACTCCCATTCCAAGGAGTTTTGATTCTCCGGGAATTTCTTTTACCTTTGAAACACCCATGGATAAAATAATTTTTTTTGCTTCAGCAATTTCACCGTTTATATTGACCATGAAGCTTTCACCCATTGGAAGTATATTTACTACCTTTCCATCCTCAACTTTTATGTTCATAGCTTCTGCATGTTCCTTGAATTTATCCATGAGCTCTTTTCCGCTCATTTTGTAGAAACCAAGATGGTTGTCAACTCTTTCTGCCTTTGACAAGTAGTTTTCCTTGCTTGAAAAAATACGAACTGTTTTTCCCCTTGTCATTGCATTGACTGCAGCAGAAAGTCCTGCTGGTCCTGCTCCTATTACGATAATATCTACCATATTATTAAACCTCACTGTCATTTATTGGATTTATGACGGATAGCTCGACTGCATCCATATATTTGCCGCACTCAGGGCAGTAATATTTGTGCTGTACTTTTCCGCCGCAATTTTTGTGAACCACTTGTTTATAGCACTTGTTCAAATGTTTTTCTCCCCACAGCATCAGGCTGTTGAATACATCTACCAGGTCAAATCCTTTATCCGTGAGGGTGTATCTGTATCTGGGAGGATGGGACTGATATAGTTCTCTTAAAATAAGCTCATCAGTTTCCATGGTCTTTAGGCGCTCTGAAAGTAAATTTGTTGGAATACCATCCAGTCCGTCCTGTATCTCCTTGTAGGTTTCACGTCCTATAAAAAGCTGGTGAAGAATCAAAAGAGACCATTTGTCACCTATTATGTTCAGCGTCTGAGCGATGTTGCAGGGCAAATTGTATTGGATTTTCATTTTATCTCCTCGTATATGGATTGCTATAAATAATTATTAGCATAATTTATTATTTAATGTATTTAAAATGCAAGGTACCTGCTCAATGTTGAAAATGTTCCTGTGAAAGTCATGATTCCTATTATTATCAGGATTATTCCGCCTGCTTTGATTGTGTATTTCACCAGTGTCCTTTTTTCCCTGAAGAAATTCAAGGCTTCCGATGTGAACATGCCAAGGATTATAAATGGTATTACAAATCCCAGTGAGTAAACAAGGACAAGAAGATTTCCAAAAATAGAGCTTCCTGTGCTGGAGGCCAGAATCAACACCGAAGAAAGAGCCGGACCCACACAAGGAGTCCAAGCAAAACTGAAAGTAAATCCCATTACATATGCAACAAGTGGATTCATTTTTCCTGTTTCAATCTCCATGTGAAATCTCTTCTCCATTTTAAGAAAATCAAGATGTACAATATCAAGCTGAACAAGACCCATTACTATGATTATTGCCCCGCCTGTGCGGCTGAACAATACTTTGTGCTGGTTGAAGAATGTGCCCAGAGCTGAAAATGAAAGACCAAGCAGAAAAAATACGCTTGAAATCCCAGCTGTAAAAAACAATGTATTCATAAATACTTTTTTACGCTGGTAATATATTGTTCCATCTTCTCCTGTTTTTTTTCCATTGCCTGCAAGATAACTTATGTACACCGGTATCAGCGGAAGCACGCAAGGCGAGAAAAATGACAATAAACCTTCCATAAATACAAGAAAAAAACTTACATTAGTCAAATCAAATGCTCCCAATGGAACCTCCTGGATTGTTTTACATAAACATATCATAGTGACTTCATTTTGTCAAGTGACTTTAAAAAATAAATCAAGTAATATATTGAAATAATTTTCAGATATGGTAGTATAGTGTATGAAATATATGATTATTAAATGTATGAATTATAAGCATGTTATAGGGAGATGATTGACATTTTAAATTTCAAATGCCTTGCAATAGAAGACAAGGAAATAATCGAAAAGTATGTTGATAAGAATGAGCTGGAGTCTTATGAGTATTTATTTTCATCACTTTATATGTGGAGAAAACTGAACAACGTTAAATATGCCATAATAGACGATGCTCTTGTAATAGAAAAAAATGAAGAAGGAAAAGGAACATTTTACGCTCAGCCTTACGGCTTAAAAAAAGAAAATTTAATAGAGCTGGTAGAATCATTAATTGCAAGAAATGATGATTTTACAGACAGAGATTACCTGTTTGGGGATGTTGATGAAAGTTTTTTGAATGATTTAAAAAAATACACGGATTTCAAAATTGAAGCAGTTGAAGATATTGATGATTTTGAATATGTGTATGACACGCAGGATTTAATCGAGCTTAAGGGAAAAAAGTACCACGGCAAAAAAAATCACGTAAATAGTTTTGAAAAGTCATATGAATATGAAATAAAAAAAATCGACAACCAGAAGGTAATAAATGATTGCATGAACCTTCTTCACAAATGGCATGAGGAAGTTGCTGTTACAGTAGACAGGGAAATGCTCATGGAAATAGATGCAATAAAGGATCTTTTCAAAGAGCTGCACCTTTGCGACCTTCAGTCCATAGCAATATATGTGGATGGTGAACTTGCAGGTTTTGCCGTTGGTGAAAGAGTCAATGACAAGCTGGCTGTAATACATGTTGAAAGAGGAGAAACATCTTTTAAAGGAGTTTATGCATTTTTAAACAAGAAATTTCTGACAGAAAGTTTTTCAGACACGATTTTTGTGAACAGGCAGGAAGACACAGGAAACGAGGGACTTAGAAAAGCAAAGCAGTCCTACCATCCTTCACACATGGTGAAGAAATACCTGGTTAAGGTAAGCAGATGAATAAGCAATATAAAAATAAGATGACATAGTCATCTTAGGTTGATAACAAAGTAACTTACGACGCTGTCATTCTGAGGGCGACACGTAAGAATCTCATGTTTTTAATAAAGATGAGATCCTTCACTATCGTTCAGGATGGCAGCGTCGCGGTTTGTCAATAGTCTGAGATGACATAGAGACTGTGTTATCCTAAAGCAACATCAAGTACCATCATTATTAAGAATCCCAGCATTGTTCCGATTGTTCCTGCATGAGAATGCTCAACTGCCTGTGATTCAGGTATGAGTTCTTCAACAACAACATAAATCATGGCTCCTGCAGCAAATGCAAGCATCCATGGCATAATTCCCACAACTCCGGAAACAAGAAGTGCACCTGCAACTCCGGCAATAGGCTCTACAATTCCCGAGAGAGCTCCGTAAATAAAAGATTTATTTTTGGAAAAACCTTCATTTTGCAGAGGCAATGAAATTGCGGCTCCTTCAGGAAAATTTTGAATTCCTATTCCTAAGGCAAGGGCAAAAGCGCTCATAAGGGCAGGCTGTGAATTAATCTGGCCTGCAAGTCCGAAGGACAAACCAACAGCCATTCCTTCAGGAATATTGTGTAGGGTTACAGCCAGAACAAGCATGGTTGTACGTTTAAATGAACTTTTTATTCCTTCAGGCTTATCCTGATCAATGTGAAGGTGAGGAAGAATTTTATCAAGCAAAAACAAGAAAACTCCGCCGATTATAAATCCTCCGGAAGCAGGAATCCAGCCCGTTACACCTTGTTCCTCAGCCATTTCAATTGATGGTATTAAAAGTGACCACACAGAGGCTGCAATCATAACGCCTGCGGCAAATCCCAGGAATGCATGCTGCACTTTTGGATTCACATCTTTTTTCATGAGATAAACCATTGATGCTCCGGCTGATGTAGCCAGAAATGTGAAGGTTGTTCCTAAAAGAGCCAAAGTCAAGGGGCTAAAATTTAATATTTTTTCAATCATGTCAACACCTCTTTTTCCTTAATTTAACTATAACAACGGCACAATAATAAGTCAATGTGATTTTTACCGTTTCATATTTTATATTTTATTAAGAAAAATGTAAAAGTATTATTGACAATTAATATTTATGGGAGTATAATCGGAATAATTATTAGAGGTGTGAAATGAAAAATAAATTATTATGCACAACATTCGTACAATTGCATCATCATAGATACAGAGTTTGTAAGTGAATTTGAAAATTCACAGTTACAAGCTCTATTCGTCGTTTAGAATTTAGACTTGTATCTGTGGTAGATAAATGAGACATAAGCCGCTTGATATAAGTCAAGCGGCTTTTTTTTATGACCTAACCCCATTTTTTCGACCGGAGGGAGAAAAAAATGGCTGGTAGGTCAAACGCAACGAAATCCAATTTTGTGCGAACGATAGTGAGCAGGCAAAATTGTGATTGAGACTGCGCTATGACCCACAGTAACTATGAAAGTCAAGGTAGGTCAAACGCAATGAGAACCAAATTTTCGCGACCGTAGGAAGCAGAAAAATTGTGTTCGAAACTGCGAATGACCGCTGAAGAGTAAAGATTAAGTTGAATTATCAATAGTAGGTCAAATGCAATGAAAAATTATACTGGGTAAACCCATACAAGGAGGATTTATGAATTTTTTAAATATTGAAGATGAAATGAAGTTTTTTCAAAAAATGTTCATATTGAGGAAAGATATTGAGAACTTTTTATTCGAGGAAGGTTATATGAACATAGAGCCTTCCATATTTGAAGGATATGATGATTTCATAGGAGTCAATTCAAGGATAGACAAAAAATCAACCGTGAAGCTTCTTGACAACAACAGTGAAATTTTAATCCTTTCTCCTGACATTACAACAGGAATAGTAAACAAATTCATGCCAAGGTGGGAAATGGGGTCACTTCTTAAAATTTTCTACTACGGCAAGACATATAAGCACAATGGAACAGGAATCAAGGAAAACAGGGAAATGGGTGTAGAAATAATAGGAGAAAAAAATCCATGTACTGATGAAAACATTCTAAACACTGCAGCCCGAATCATAGCCAAATACAGCAGCAATTATTTGTTTGAAATTGGAAACAGCAAATTTTTAAAAGGAATTATGCAGTCATGTTCATTTAAAAAAGAGGACTATGAAAATATTCTGGATATTTTGTATCTTAAAAACAGGCAGGAGCTGAAGGAATATTTGTCACAGCTTCCTTACAGGGAGCCCATGAGCACGCTTTTGAACATATTTGACCTTGAAGGAACTTTTGAAGAAATAACAGAGGAACTGAAAGGACTTTATATGAACGACCTCATGAAGCAGGGGCTTGATGAACTTAGGAAAATCGACAATTACATGAAAAACATCACAGACAAAATAACATACGACCTTTCAATGGTTTCTGAGCTTTCATATTACGACGGAACAATATTCAGAGGATACATTGAGGGCTCAAACAAGGAAATTATCAAGGGCGGACGATATGATTCATTCACAGAGCAGTATGGATATAAAATTCCTGCAATGGGATTTACTGTTGAGCTGGATGAACTGATAAAAGTTCTTTACAAGGAGGAACAGTAATGAGTTTAACAATTGCAATACCCAAGGGCAGACTGGGAAGCCAGGCCATTGACATGTTCAAGGCTGCAGGAATTGGAGAATCCATCGATGAAAAATCTAGAAAGCTTGTTTTCGATGATGAACAAAGAAATATACGCTTCTTGCTTCTTAAAAATTCAGATGTCATAACATATGTGGAAAATGGTGTAGCTGACATAGGAATTTCAGGAAAAGACATGATAATGGAAAACACCGCAGACATATATGAACTTTATAAAATGAATATAGGAAAATGCAAGATTTCCGTAGCAGGAATAAAGGGAAGAAAAATATTCAAGGATGACACCATAATAAAGGTTGCCACAAAGTTTCCTGAAACCGCCAAAAAGTATTTTAACAGCAAGGGTCAAAAAATAAAAATAATAAAACTTAACGGCTCCATAGAACTTGCTCCCATACTCGGGCTTTCAGACGTCATAGTGGACATAGTTGAAACAGGCAACACACTGAAGGCCAACGGGCTTGAAGTTTTCGAAGACATGTACCCCATTACGGCAATGGTCATATCAAATAAAATAAGCTACAAGTTCAAGAGAAAAGAAATAAAGGATATAATCGAACTTATCAGGAAAGAGGATGAAAAATATGGTGAAAATAATTAGAAAAGAAAATATACCTGATTTTATAGAAAACCTTCAGAAAAGAAATGCCCAGGACTACAACAACGTGTATGAAACAGTGGACAGAATCCTGGAAAATGTAAGAATAAACAAGGATGATGCTCTTAAAAAATACACTCAGGAATTTGATGGAGTAAATATTGAAAGTCTTGAAGTATCCCCTGAAGAAATCGAAGAAGCTTTTTCAACAATTGATCCTAATCTTCTTGAAACAATAAAAAAAGCCAAGGAAAACATCCAGACATATCACATGAAACAAAAAAGAAATGGATACCAGTATAAACCTGAAGGAAAAGACATTCTCATAGGGCAGCTTGTAAATCCCGTAGAAAAGGCAGGAATATACGTGCCGGGTGGAAAAGCAGCGTATCCTTCAACAGTGCTTATGAATGCCATTCCTGCTAAAATAGCCGGTGTGGAGGAAATAATAATGATTACGCCTCCACAGAAGGATGGGAAAATAAAGGATTCAATTTTGGTTGCAGCTTCTCTTTCAGGAGTTGACAGAATATTCAAGGTTGGGGGAGCTCAGGGAATTGCTGCTCTTGCCTATGGAACGGAGTCGATACCAAAGGTGTACAAAATAACAGGACCCGGAAACATATTTGTTGCAGCAGCAAAGAGACGTGTATCGGGCTTCGTGGGAATAGACATGATAGCAGGACCAAGTGAAATTCTTATTGTTGCTGATGACAAGGCAAACCCTGCCTACATTGCAGCAGACATGATTTCCCAGGCTGAGCATGATGAAATGGCAGCCTCCGTATTGATAACATATTCTCTGTCTCTTGCACAAAAAGTTTCAAAGGAACTTGAGAGACAGATAAGACAACTTGAAAGAAGCGAAATAATAGAAAAATCCATAAACAATCAAGGAGCAATACTCATTGCTGACAGCATGAAGCAGTGCATTGACCTGGCAAATGAAATAGCACCGGAGCACCTTGAGCTTCTCACTTCAAACTGCTTTGAGCTGTACAGGAGCATTAAAAATGCAGGTGCCATATTTATGGGAGAATACACTCCTGAACCTGTGGGAGATTACTTTGCAGGACCGAACCACACGCTGCCCACCAGCTCCACTGCCAAGTTTTCATCAGCTCTTTCAGTTGATGATTTCATAAAAAAGACATCACTAATTTATTACAGCAGGGAAGCACTGAAGGAAAACAAGGACGACATAGTGCGATTTGCAGAAAATGAAGGGCTCACGGGACATGCAAATGCAGTCAAAATAAGATACGAACAATAAAATTGTTACAACCAACAACTACACTTATTAACAACTTACATTAATTTTATTAAGGAGAAAATATGATTAAATTAAAACCAAGCGTAGAAAGACTGCAGTCTTATTTTGTACATGACATACCTTACTGGGTGAAGCTTGATGCAAATGAAGGAAGCATTTACTTGTTACATGAAGGATTCAAAATAGAAAAT
>NZ_JAJUJR010000284.1 GCF_029265225.1 Sedimentibacter sp. | reverse complement strand
ACATGGGTTCCGAAGATATGCCTTATTATTTTCAACATGCAAAAGGTGTTTATGCATTTATGGGATATAAAAATGAGTCGAAAGAAGCAGTTTATTTCCCTCACCATGAAAAATTCAAGATTGACGAAGAATACATGAAATATGGCACAGCCCTGCATGTTCAGTTTGCTCTTGACTTTTTAAATGCATGAGAGATAGTAAGGAAGTACCTGTTTTAGCCGATATGCCTAAAATCAGCCATGAAATCAACAGGCTGCAGGAAGCACTTTCATACAGCAAATGCAGTAGCTTAATGTTTGGCTATTAATTAAACAATAATTAGAACATAATTTACGAATATTGATATGATTAAAAGAAATAAACCTTATACAATTGGGAATGCTATCAGCGTGATGATAGCATTTTTATGTTTAATTCAACACATTTAATAAAAAGGGTGCGTGATAATAATGCCAAATGAAAATATGCTTGATAAAACCAATAGATTGATACATGAGAAAAGCCCGTACCTGCTGCAGCACGCATATAATCCTGTTGACTGGTATCCTTGGGGAGAAGAAGCCTTTACAAGAGCAAAGTCAGAAAACAAGCCGATATTTCTATCAATAGGATATTCAACATGTCACTGGTGCCATGTTATGGAGCATGAATCTTTTGAGGATGATGAAGCTGCTAATTTACTTAACAGGCATTTCATATCGGTAAAGGTGGACAGGGAAGAAAGACCGGACATTGATGCAGTCTACATGAACGTGGCTCAAAGAATAAACGGAAGCGGAGGATGGCCTCTTACAATCATTATGACACCTGAACAAAAACCGTTTTTTGCCGGAACATACCTGCCGAAAAATTCCAGATACGGCATGACCGGTTTGACGGAGCTTCTTCAGACTGTTGCGGATAAGTGGAGCACAAACAAGGAAGAATTAATCCTCTCAGGAAACAAAATAACAGAAATCATCAGAAAACTTGAAAAGGAAAAGGTAGGTAAAGCAAATCTTTCGAAGAAAACTGTTCTGGAAGCTGAAAATCTTCTGGAGGAGAATTTTGATGAAGAATACGGAGGATTCTCCGGAAGGCCTAAATTTCCCCAGCCAAGCTACCTGTTGTTCCTTCTTGGTTTGTACGCCCTTGAAAAGGACGGCGACATCCTTTACATGGTTGAAAAAACACTTGAAAGCATGTACAGAGGAGGAATCTTCGATCATGTGGGCCATGGCTTTTCCAGATATTCTACCGATGAAAAATGGCTTGTTCCGCATTTTGAAAAAATGCTTTATGACAATGCACTTCTTGCACTGGCATACACCTATGCTTACCATGCTACGGGCATAGAGCTGTACAGGAATGTAACCGAAAAGGTGCTTGATTATGTATTGTCGGAAATGACGGACAAACAGGGAGGATTTTATTCGGCACAAGATGCTGACAGTGAAGGTGAAGAAGGCAAATATTATGTATACACCCCACAGGAAATAATTGATATTCTTGGGAAAGATGACGGTTCATACTTCATTGATCATTACAACATATCCATAGAAGGAAACTTTGAAGGCAAAAACATACCTAATCTTCTTGATAATGACGATTATTTTGAAACTGATGAGAAAATTGAGAAACTCAACAAAATTATATATGAATACAGAAAGACAAGGACAAAACTCCACAAGGACGATAAAATTCTGGTATCATGGAACGGAATGATGACAGCAGCCATGGCAGTTGCCTTCAGGGTGTTGGGAAAAGAAAAATATCTTAATGCTGCAAAAAAATCAGTAGATTTCATAATAAACAATCTTGTGGATGAAGAAAATAATGTGGGTGTCAGGTACAGGGAAGGCGAAGTGCTGGGAAACGGAACTCTTGAGGACTACTCAATGCTTGTCTGGGCTCTTATTGAAATGTATCAGGCAACATTTGAGCTGAATTATTTGAAATTGGCTGTAATATTAAATGACAAAATGATAAAATTGTTCTGGGATGATGAGGACGGAGGATTTTTTCTTGCAAGCAGGACTGGAGAAAGACTGATTTACAATCCAAAAGAAACTTACGACGGAGCTGTTCCATCAGGTAATTCAGTGGCAGCTTACAACCTTATGAGACTGTCAAGAATTACAGGCAACAATCGTATTGAAGAATTAGCAATAAAACAAATTGATTTTCTCTCATCATACATTGAAAGTTATCCTGCCGGCTATACATTTGCACTCCTGGCAGTCTTGTATGAATTGTATCCTTCAATGGAAGCAGTATGTCTTGCAATCGATGAAGAAGATTTAAATGAAATAAGAAAAAACTTAAGGCACCTGCCACTGGTAAATACATCGGTTGTAGCAGTAAAACAATCTTATGTTGAAGAAACATCAAAATTTATAAATTATTTAAAAGATTACAAGCTTAAGGACAATAAGACAACTTATTACATCTGTAAAAATAAAAACTGCTCACTTCCCATCACTGATATAGATGAACTTTTAAAGATAATAAATGAAATGACATGACATGAAAAACTTCGAACTACCGGAGTTTTTTTAGCTGAAAAGTAAAAAATATGTAAAATGATTACAAAAAATATTTAATTTTTGCAGTGACAATGTTTTCATGTGATTATATAATTGTTAAGTGGGGTATTAATGCAATATAAAAATCAGCATTAGAAGGGTGGTGGAATATGGCTGGTTTTAATGACTTTAACAAGTTGTTGGACATATTCAGCGACGGAATAATAATTATTGATTCCAAAAATAATTTTATTGTTAACCGGCAGTTTAAGAAATTATTCAACCTTGAAAGCGAAGGACCGGACGAAGTAAGAAATATTTTAAAATTATATGGTTTGACGGATGTAAATGAAACTAAAGGGATTTTTGAAAAGGAAATCTCTGTGGGAAAGAAAAGAATTTCTGCAGAATCTTTCAGCCAAAACAATGATAATGACAGCTTCACCTTGACTGTCTTCAAGGAAGTAGTTGATAATGATGTTGACAGGACCGAAATTGAGGAGCTAAGGCAAAGCCTCGGCGCCATGAAGGACATTCTTGACAATGCTTATCAGGGAATAGTACTTGTCAATGAGGATGCAAAGATAATAAAGTGGAATTATGAGAAACTTTTTGGAATAAAGGAAGAAGATGTGCTTGGTAAACCTGTAGAGGATGTAATTGAAAACACAAGACTTCACTTGGTTGTTAAAACAGGAAACAAAGAATTGTACGACATACAAAGAATTCAGGGACATGATATGATTGCCAGCAGAACTCCCATCATAAAGGACGGACATGTAATCGGAGCGGTGGGCACCGTGCTGTTTAAGGATGTAAAGGAAGTTAAGGATCTGGCAAGGAAAATCAAGGTTCTTGAAAATACAGTCAACATATATAAAAGTGAAATTGGAAAAATGTACTGTGCAAATTACACATTTGACAACATCATCGGTCAGAATGCCAAGATGGTAAAAATCAAGGAAATTGCCATAAAGGCTGCAAACTCTTCTTCAACAATTCTCATTGAAGGAGAAAGCGGAACAGGCAAGGAATATTTTGCCCATGCTATACATGATGCAAGCTTCAGAAGAAAGGCACCATTTGTACGCATCAATTGTGCTGCCATTCCTCACGAACTTCTTGAATCAGAATTGT
>NZ_JAJUJR010000200.1 GCF_029265225.1 Sedimentibacter sp. | reverse complement strand
GACGGAGGACAATCTATTATGATGAAATCATATTTATTGTCAAGCATGCTCATTTTTTCCTTCAGGGTCTTTTCCCTGTATTTTGTGTTTGTGAGTTCTATTTCAGCTCCTGCCAATTGTATGTTTGCAGGCACCAGGTCCAGATTCTCAATATTTGTTTTGCATATTATTTTGTTTATGTCGTAATCTTCAATCAACACATCATAAATGGTATACTCAAGTTCATTTTTATTGACACCAAAACCGCTTGTTGAATTACCCTGGGGGTCTATGTCAATGCTCAGAACCTTTTTACCTTTCAGAGCAAGGGCAGCGCACAGGTTAACATTGGTGGTTGTTTTTCCTACTCCGCCTTTTTGATTGAATATGCTTATGACTTTGGCCATACTTTCACCTTCTACATGCTTTTTTTAGGAATTCTCACCTTGATTTCAATGAATTCTTCCGATTCGTCCTGCTCAAATTTCGCGTCAATACCTGTTTTAACTATCTCGTTATATGCATTCTTTATAGTGTTTATATAAATTTTATAATTGATGAAATTCCTCACATAGCGCTTGTCCTTAATTTTCTTGAGATTTACATCTTCTGCTATGGAATTTACAAGTTTTTCAGTTTCACTTACATTTAGTTCTTTTTTTATTATTTTTTCCACAATGCTGAGAAGCAGCTCTTCATCTTCGATTTTTAATAAAGCTCTTGCATGTCGCTCGCTTAAACTTCCTTCCCTTATTTTTAGTTTTACGGATTCAGGAAGCTTTAAGATACGCATTTTGTTCGCTATTGTGGATTGTGATTTACCAAGTTTTTCTGCCAGCTGAGTCTGATTCAGTTCAAAGTCTTCAATAAGCCTTTCAAAAGCCATTGCTTCTTCAATAAAGTCCAGATCTTCACGCTGCAGGTTCTCAATAAGAGCCATTGCAGCCGATTCTTCTTCTTTTACTTCAATTATTACTGCAGGAATCGTATCCCTGCCCAGAAGCTTTACAGCCTTGAAACGCCTTTCACCGGCAACAATCTCATAAATATCATCATAAATCTTTCTTACAGTTATAGGCTGTATAATGCCATAGTTTTTAATTGACTGGCTTAATTCTTCCAGAGCCCTGTCATCAAAAATTTTTCTTGGTTGATTTTTATTAGGAATTATTTTGTTAACATCTATATTTACTATACTGCTTATCAAAATTTTCTCCCCCTCATATTAATGGATCTTTACTTGGTTTTCCCGCTTTTCTCGGGTATTTTTTGTTTGTTTGCTCTGTTTTTTCTATTATGACTATTTTTCTTACTATTTCCGAACCGGGGAGATTAATTTCCTTTATTTCTTTTACCTTGCCCCCAAGTTTGTTTATGGCACTTTCAGAATCTGTTATTTCCTTGGAAATATTCTCACTTTTATACGCTGCAAAATATCCTCCCACCTTAACAAAAGGAAGGCAGTATTCGCATAAAACATTCAGAGGTGCCACAGCTCTTGAAACACATATGTCAAATTGTTCCCTGTACTTTGGATTTTGTCCGAAATCTTCCGCCCTGCCGTGAATGAGTTCTACTCTGTCAAGATTCAATTCCTTCCTGACGATATCAAGAAAATCTATTCTTTTTCTCAAGCTGTCCAAGAGAGTCACTTCCAAGTTGTCATTGACAATTTTCAAGGGGTATCCAGGAAAGCCTCCTCCAGTACCGATGTCGATTAAACTTTTCTTTTCTCCGGAATTTTCCTCATTAAGGAGAATGATGCTGTCCAGGAAGTGCTTCACATATATTTCTTCATCATCTTCAATGGACGTAATGTTGATTTTTTGATTCCATTCCTTCAAAAGATCTCTGTACTTTTCGAACTTGTTTTCAATTTCTGAGCTGTAGGGCAATTTCAGTTGTCTGAAACCCTCTTCCATTGTTTTAATCAAGATTTTCTCCTTTGTTGTTGGCTTTGTTTGTCATCATGTACACCAACAGAACATTGATGTCGGATGGTGACACTCCGGATATTCTCGAAGCCTGACCAATTGAATCAGGTCTTATCCTGTTAAGTTTCTGTTTTGCTTCAAGTCTTAAATTTCCTATGCTGTCATAATCAATATCGCTTGGGATTCTTCTGTTTTCAAGCTTTCTGAACTGCTCTACCTGTTTGATCTGCTTTGAGATATACCCGTCATACTTTATGACTGTTTCCACATAATCCTTAGTTTCCTTGTTGAGTGCAGGTCTTTCTTCATCAAGTTCTGCAGTGTTGTCGTAGTCAAGTTCTGTCCTTCTCAACAAGTCGTAAAGGCTTAAAGGCATTTTTAAAGATACGCTTCCCAGACTTTCCAGAATTTCATTTACTTCTTTTTTAGGAGTAATTTTAATGTTTTTTAATCGTTCAATTTCTTCTTCTATTTTTTGTTTCTTAATTTTGAATCTCTCATATCTTTCTTCAGTTACAAGTCCTATTTCATGACCCTTTTCCGTGAGTCTTTCATCAGCATTGTCCTGTCTCAATATAAGCCTGTACTCTGCACGTGACGTCATCATGCGGTATGGTTCATTTGTCCCCTTTGTTACAAGGTCATCAATCAAAACACCGATATATGCTTCTGAACGGTCAAGAACCAGCGGTTCTCTGTTTTTCAGACTCATGGCTGCATTTATTCCGGCTATCAGCCCCTGTGATGCTGCTTCTTCATAGCCTGAACTTCCGTTAACCTGACCTGCAAAAAACAAATTCTTTATGCTTATGAGTTCCAAACTCCTCTTAAGCTGAGTCGGGTCGATGCAGTCATATTCTATGGCGTATGCAGGTCTCATAATTTTTGCATTTTCAAGACCTATCATGGATTTGTACATCTGAATCTGAACTTCGTAAGGCAGTGATGAGGACATACCCTGAATATACATTTCTTTTGTGTCAAGTCCTTCCGGCTCCACAAACAGCTGGTGTCTGTCCTTGTCTGAAAACTTTACGACTTTATCTTCTATGGAAGGGCAGTATCTTGGTCCTATACTCTTTATAACCCCTTCATAAAGAGGAGATCTGTTCAGGTTGTTTCTGATTATTTCATGTGTTTGTTCCGTGGTGTATGTTATATAGCACGGTACCTGTTCAATATTTATTTTATCAGTCATGAATGAAAAAGGAATTATTTCCTCATCTCCCGACTGAATTTCCATTTTCTCATAATCCAAAGAATCAGCGTGGATTCTTGCCGGTGTTCCTGTTTTGAATTTTCTGAGTTCTATTCCCAAATCCATCAATGATTCAGACAGCTCATTTGCAGGAGCCAGACCGTTTGGTCCTGATGAATAATTCAGTTCTCCTATATAAACCCTTCCCTTAAGGTATGTTCCTGTTGTAATTATTACAGCTTTTGCCCTGTAATATGCTCCCACTTTCGTATAAACATTGAAAGTTTTGTCTTCGTTCACTGTGAGCCTTGTAACTTCAGCCTGAACAACTTCAAGGTTTTTCTGGTTCTCTATTACTTTTTTCATCTCTGTGTGATACTTGTTTTTGTCTGCCTGTGCTCTGAGGGAATGAACAGCCGGTCCCTTTGAACGGTTCAGCATCTTACATTGTATCATAGTTTTATCTATATTTAAAGCCATTTCTCCGCCAAGGGCATCAATTTCCCTCACAAGATGGCCCTTTGCCGTTCCGCCTATATTCGGATTGCACGGCATCATAGCAATTGAATCAAGCGTCATGGTTATCATGATTGTTTTAAGATTAAGCCTTGAGGCCGCAAGTGCAGCTTCGCAGCCTGCGTGTCCTGCTCCCACAACCGCTACGTCTATTTCTTCTGCAAGAAAATCTCTTACTTTGTCTTCCATTTCGTTTCCTCTTTCTATTTTCCGATGCAAAATTCATTGAATATTTTGTCAACCAAATCGTCACTTACAGACTTGCCCACTATGAGTCCCAGATTTTCCATTGCTTCCTTCAGGTCTATTTCCACAAAATCTATGGACATACCGTTATTTATTGACTTCAGCACTTCATCAAGGCTGTTCTTTGCATTCACAAGCAAATTCTTGTGTCTTGCGTTGTTTATTATAAGCTCACTGTCCAGGTTTATTGCTCCTTCAAAAAACATGCGGCTGAGTCTTTCGATTATGTCATCAAGACCCTGATTGTTCACAACAGAAATGTTGATTGCTTCTTTTTCTATGCCCTCATAATCTGAGAGATCAAGCTTGCTTTCCAAATCTGTCTTGTTCTTTATATAAATTGTCTTTTTATTTTTAATGTATTGGATTATTTTTTCATCTTCAGCTTCAAGTTCCCTTGAAGAATCAAATAGCATCATTACCAGGTCTGCTTCATCAACTTTGCTGAGGGCCTTTTCAACACCTATTTTTTCAACCTTGTCCTCAGTGTCCCTTATGCCGGCAGTGTCTATTATCCTTAAAGGTATTCCTTTGATGTTTACATATTCTTCTATGGTGTCTCTTGTGGTTCCGGGAATTTCCGTAACAATAGCACGGTTTTCATTCAACAGAAAATTCATGAGAGAAGATTTTCCCACATTTGGTTTTCCCAATATTACAGTCTTGATTCCTTCTTTGAATATTTTTCCCGTATCAGCCGTAGAGATTAATTTTTCTATTTTATTTGAAATTTCTTCGCAAAATTCCTTAGCGTCAGAAATTGTTATTTCGTCTTCATCATATTCCGGAAAATCAATGTTTACTTCAATATTAGCAAGTATGTTCATGATTTTTTCAATTATGTTGTTTATTTCCCTCGAAAGCCTTCCTTCAAG
>NZ_JAJUJR010000145.1 GCF_029265225.1 Sedimentibacter sp. | reverse complement strand
CAGTGTCACGGGGACGGGGTTGTTGTCCTGTTTGTGCCTCCCCTCATCACTTATGTTTGCACGTTAAAACAGATGAACCGAGTTTCTGTTCACCTGTTTTTATTTTATGCCTCTAAATTTATACCCTTATTTTGCCCTTAAAACTTTTTTGCCTTACAATGTATGATACATATTAACTGAATTATAAAGCTAATGCTATAACTCCTATTGCACATACTGTTACTGTGATTATTGGAACTATTACTGATATTATGAATGCATGGAAATATGATTCCTTATGAGTAACTCCCAAATAATCAAATACAAGGAAGAATGATGTTGAATGAGGAAGTGAATCCAATGTACCTGCAGCTATTGATATGAGCCTGTGAAGTATTCCCAGGTTCACACCGGATGCAACAAATTTTTCTGCCAATGTTTCTAATGTGATTGTCAAACCGCCGGATGATGAACCTGTTACACCTGATATAACTGCAGTGCCAACAATACCTAACACATATGTGTTCATTTGCAGACTTAATACATAGTTTACTATATTCTGGAATGCAGGTGCATTTTTTACAAGCACACCAAATGCAACTATTGCACATGGACCGGCGATTGCGCCTACAGCACTTCCCATGCCCTGATTAAAAATAGCTTTGAAATTTCCAAGTCTTCCGTAGTTTAATACTATGGCTAATAATGTTGCAGTTCCCATGGCCATTACAACCAGCAATGTTGAGTCTGTAATAATTTTTCTGAATAAAATAATCATGCCGACAATAGTTATCAATGGTACGAATGAAGTTATTGCAGGCGGAAGAGTTGTTCTGTCAACTTCATATTTTGAAGGATCAACATTTGCAGGAAATGTAAAATGTTCTCCGGCAGCTCTGGATTTCTTTTCAACATATTTACAATATCCATAACACATTCCAAATATCATTAATGAAGCAACAATTCCAAGTACAGGGGCAGCCGTTAATGTAGTTCCAAGATATTTTGAAGGAATAACATTAGTGAGCTGTGGAGAACCTGGCAGTGCAGTCATTGTAAATGTTCCATAACCCGTAAGCAGAGGGGCAATAATGTGTCTTCTTGCTATATCTGCTTCTTTAAATAAAAGCATAGCTATAGGACCTATTGCAAATATAACTACAAATAAGCTCACACCGCCATAAGTAAGTACTGTTGTAGTCAACAATACAATGAGCATCGCCCTTCCTTTTCCAAACCAATCAATAAATTTATATGCAATTGATAATACTGCACCGCTTTCTTCCATAACCTTTGCATATAAAGCTGAGAATACAAATATCAGAAAATAACTTTTCCAGTAGTTCACATATCCACCCATATAAAATTCCGCATAACTTTGCCAAAACGGCATGCTGTTGCTCAAGACTACTATTAAACCGGCTCCCAACGTTAATGGCAGAGCACCTATACCTTTATATGCTCCTAGTATTAAAACTACGATTGCTAGCAATAAGCCAATTACTCCTATAAACTCCATAACAAACTCCTTTAAATTTAAATTTTTAATTTCAAAGTTTTAATGACTAATAATTAATAAATAATAAATAATCACCTCTCTTTTAATCATAGTCATTGGTTTAATTTTTATAATGTGACTATATAGTAGCAATTAAGATGCCAAAAATAATTGTAATGGTTAATTTTTTATAAGAGCTGATTTTCAGCCCTTTAATAACATTAAACATAACATCATTAAATATTTCGATTTATAAAAATCTGATTTTTTTTAAAAGCGTCGGAAAACACCAACAAATATTTGTAGGTATTTCATTACAGTCAAATGCTAATGTTGTAATTATATATAACAGATTGCAGAAGTACAGTAAAGTTCGATTCCTATAGTATTATAAAGGATATTGCTTATTATAAAAAGATTAAAATACCTCTTCTTTGGAATTGGCATAAAAATTGCTTTTAATGCTGTCATATTAAAAATATTCTTTTTAAAGGAGAAAGATATGAGAGCAGCAATAATGGGAGTAGGTTCACTTGGAACAATTACGGGAGCATTAATTGCCAAAAATGGCGGAGAGGTTACTTTAATTGATGCAAATAAGGCGCATGTTGATGAACTGAATAAAAACGGAGCTACAGTTGTGGGAAAAATGGAATTATACAATGTACCGGTAACTGCAATTACTCCTGACCAAATGGATGGAATTTATGATATAGTTATTTTAATGGCTAAACAAACATTTAATGCTGTAGCTTTGCCGCAGCTTCTTCCTCACCTTGGTCCAAATAGTGTTGTATGTACGCTGCAAAATGGTATTCCGGAAGAAAGTGTCGGAAAAATAATCGGACCTGAAAGAGTTGTAGGCGGTGTTGTAGGCTGGGGTGCCAGCTGGCTCAGACCAGGTGTTTCAGAATTGACATCTGATATTTCAGCAATGAGATTTGAAATAGGTGAAAGCAATGGAGAGAAAACTGAAAGAATAGAAAAAATTGCTTCAATTTTAAAATTAGCCGGAGAATGTGTTATAGTTGAAAACCTTCCAGGAATAAGATGGACCAAACTCATACAAAATGCTACTTTAAGCGGAATGTCAGCAGCTTTGGGAGTAACATATGCTGAAATATTAGATGATGATAAAGCCACAGCCTGTGCTGCACATGTTGGCAATGAAATAGTACAAATCGTTCGTAAAAGAGGCATAACCTTGGAAGACATAGTACCGGGCTGGAGTTATTACAGTCTTGGATTTGATGATAAAGATGGTTTTGAAAATGCAAATAAATGGTTAAGAGAATATTTCGTTCCTCACAGAAAATTAAAAGCCAGCATGCTTCAGGATATGGAAAAAGGAATAAAGTGTGAAATAGATCAAATAAACGGCGTTGCATGTGAATGGGGAATAAAATTAGACATACCGACTCCTGTAAATGATACAATTGTTAAAATTGTTAAGAAATTCGAATCCGGAGAGATACCTTTCCCAACAATGAAATGTCTTGACATGTTTGAATTGCCTAAATTTTAAATAACTTAATAAGGCTTCCAATGATTTACAATTGGAAGCTTTTGCATTTATCTCCAGCATGAATCATTATTTCAGCTGTATGATCTGTTTACTTTATTTCTGCATATTGATAAAATGTAAAAGTAATGATATAATGCAAACAATTTTAATAAAGGTGTATGAGCATGGCAGATAATTTATTTAATATAAATGACTTTGTAAAAGTTGCAGTTGAATCTCTATATTTTACTGTAATTGTAGATAATAATGGTATTATCAGATATTTGAGCGACAATTACGCTGACATTCTTAATATTGACACTAAAAAGGCTGAAGGTATGCCTGTTGAAAAGGTTATACCAAATACAAGGCTTGATATTGTAGCAAAAACAGGAAAAGCTGAAATAGGTCATATTTTCCGTCTGAAGAATGGTCAGGACGTAATTTGCAATCGCATACCCTTTAAGGACGAAAATGGAAATGTAAAAGGAGTCATATCCACTGCTTCCTTTTATGATATAAATAAAATCGAGACACTTAATCAACAAATTCTTCAACTGAAAAAAGAAAACAAATTATATATTGAGCAGCTTAATACTTTGAGGAATAATACTTTTTCTGTTCAGAACATCATTGGTCAGTCAAATAAAATTTTAGAAATAAAATCAATACTTCCAAAAATCTCACATTCCAATTTGTCTGTTCTTATAACAGGTGAAACAGGAACAGGTAAGGAAGTCTTTGCAAATGCAATTCATCAACTAAGTGACAGAAAAATGTTTAATTACATTAAAATAAATTGTGCGGCAATTCCCAAGGATTTACTGGAATCTGAGCTGTTTGGCTATGAGGAAGGGGCATTTTCCGGTGCTGCCAAAGGCGGAAAAAAAGGAAAGTTTGAGCTTGCTGATCATGGAACTATTTTACTGGATGAAATAGGTGAAATGCCGTTATTTTTACAATCCAAGCTGTTACGTGTAATACAGGAACAGGAATTAGAACGTGTTGGCGGTTTAAAAACAATACCGATAGATGTCAGGGTAATCTGCTGTACTAATAAGAATTTAGAAAAGTTAGTTGCTGAAGGAACATTCAGAGAAGATTTATATTATAGAATCAATGTAGTAGAAATAAATATTCCACCACTGAGAGAAAGAAAAGATGACATACCCATGTTATGTGATTACTTTTTGCAAAAATTCAACAAAGAAAGCGGATATTGCATAAATGGAATTTCAGATGATGTTTTCAAATTATTTGAACAGTATAACTGGAAAGGAAATGTGCGTGAACTTGAACATGTTATTGAACGTGCCTGTGTCATGTCATCCGGCTCAACATTAACCATCAATGATTTTGATTTCTTTTTGCCGCGGGTTTTTAAAGAAAACACAATCAGTGATATAGTTGATTCAAAAGAAATTACCTCGTTGGAAGAACAAAAAAATCAATTTGAAAAAGAAGCAATAATAAAAGCATTAATTCATACAAAGGGCAATAAAACTTCTGCTGCTAAGTTATTAAAAATAGACAGAAGTATTCTATATGATAAACTGAAGCGATATAATATATCTTTATAAGCATTGTTATAAAAATCCTACGAGTTGTAGCCTTTTTACAACAATATATGAACCGTAAAAAAATCAAATGGTGCTGTTAAGTCTCAGAAGCATTGTTATTTCAAAATAATTAAGATGTTGAATATTTAATATTCAACATTTTTTATTGGCATCAATTTTGCTTAAAGTATATTATATTAAATTTCAGGAGGAAATATAATGAGTAAAAAGATCATAATTACAGCTGCCATTACGGGTGCTGTTCATATTCCAAGCATGTCAGAATACCTGCCCATTACAACGGAACAAATAATTAATGAATCAGTAGCTGCAAACAAGGCTGGTGCAGCAGTGGTTCATCTGCATGCAAGAAATCCGCTGACAGGTCAGCCAACAGGCAGTCCTGAGCTTATGAAAGAAATAGTAGAAGGAGTCAAAGAAAAATGTGATGTAATAATCGGTATTACAACAGGCGGAGCCATAGGTATGACATCTGAAGAAAGATTAGCTGCTGTTCCCGTCTGTAAGGCTGAATTGGCATCATGCAATTCAGGCTCTGTAAACTTTTGTTTTTCACCAATTGCTGATAAAATAAAAGAGCCTAAATATGATTGGGAAATACCATTTGTCAAAAATACCTATACAGTGCCTTTTGCCAACACATTTCAGGGAATGGAAGATTATATCCGTATAATGAGTGAAAATGGAACAAAACCTGAATTCGAAGTATATGAAGTCGGCATGCTGAGCAATATTGCATATTTTGTAAAAAAAGGATTATTGAAAGGACCTGTTTATATTCAGTTTGTATTAGGCGTAATGGGAGGTTTGCCGGCTACAGTCGATAATCTGTTGTTTTTATATAATACTGCTAAAAAAGTCCTGGGCGATGATTTTATATGGTCATGTGCCGCTGCAGGCAAAGATCAATTTGATATTACCACAGCTGCTATGATTCTTGGCGGCAACGTAAGAGTTGGTTTGGAAGATAATTTATATATTTCCAGGGGCGTTCTTGCTAAATCTAACGCTGAACCGGTTTTAAAGGTTAAAGAAATAGCCGGTCTCCTTGACCGTGAAGCAGCTACACCTGATGAAGCAAGAAAAATTTTATTTAATTAAATAATAAACAACAGGTGAATGACTTTGTCATTCACCTGTGTCACAGGGACGGGGTTAGTGTCATCAAATATTGATGACAACAACCCCGTCCCCTTGTCAACGTCCCCTTGTCAATAATGTCCCCTTGTCAATGAAATATAAAAATGGTGAGCAGAGTTACTGTTCACCATTTTTATGTTTGTTATTTATCTTCTTCTTTAGCTTTTTCTTTTTTCAGTTCTTCAAGCATTGGATAGTTTTCAGGACCGTGCATTCCTCTGCCGCCTGATACCAAAACTTTAGCATCTTCTATATTCATTCTTTGCTGAATTAT
>NZ_JAJUJR010000057.1 GCF_029265225.1 Sedimentibacter sp. | reverse complement strand
ATCATTGCGAAAATTACTATCAAAATCAATGATACATTTGGAATGGTACCAAAAATATTAAAAAAGCCGAAAAGGGATGTTTGGAAAATAAAACTCACAGCAACCATAGCAGCCATTATGCCGAATTTTTTCATTTTAATTACCTTTCATCTTGCATTTTACCTGTTTACCTTGAGAACATAAACCCTGCTCAGTTTTGTAAATTCCACAGCAGGTTCAACTACAATCCTCTGAGTGGATGCATCTGTTGTGGGAACAACCTCTGTAACATTTCCAATATATATGTCAGGAACGTATACTTCACCTATTCCTGAAGTTACAAGAAAATCATCCTTGTTTGCTACTGCCTTGCTGTTGAAAAAGTATCCTGTTACTGTTCCGTCAATGCTCCCCTGAACAATTCCGCTTTCATCGCTGTCAATGTCCCTGAAGCTTATTTTGCAGCTTTCATCAAGTATTGTAATTACTTTTGACCAGTTGGAAGATGTTTCAGTAACAATTCCAACAAGACCTATCTGTACAACGCCTTTTTCTGTTTTAACGGCGCTTATGACAATGTCATTAATTTTCAATCCATCATCTGTACCTTTGTCTATTGTAAATCTGCTGAACCAGTTTGAATCATCCAGTGCTATTACTTGTCCAACTGTATAGTCATAAGAAAGATTTTTTTTCATTTCATATTCTGTTTCCAAAGCATCAGACTTGTTTACTATATTTTCAAGAAGTCTGACCTGTTCCTTAAGTTCATGGACATTGTCCGTTAGAAGTATATTTTCTTCACGCATTCTTACAATTTCCTGAACAGAATAAAAAGAACTGGTCAATGTCTGTCCGGTGTTGAACGTGAGCTTTTGGAATCCGGAAACAACGCTTCCGAAAAATCCTAAATTTACGTCATCAACTCTTCCTATGGAAGACAGACCAATCAAAATAATCAATACAAATATTGTAAGTAAAAACAATATCCTTCTGATATGTGTCCTAATAAAATTCATTTCTCACCGCTACATTTCCTCACATATTTTGCCTGCCCCGAGAGCAACAGACTGCAGAGGGTTTTCTGCAATATAAACCTTAAGTCCTGTTTCTTTTTCTATATAAATGTCAAGTCCCTTAAGAAGAGCTCCTCCGCCGGTCAAATAAATGCCGTTTGCATAAATGTCTGATGAAAGCTCAGGAGGTGTTCTCTCCAAAACCCTTTTAATGGCATTGACAATACTGTTAACAGTTTCTATTATGGCTTCTCTAACTTCATCGCTTGTTACAGTTATGTGAAGCGGCAGCCCTGATACTATGTCTCTTCCTCTTATGTCCATCTCCTGAGAATAATCATCGGCAGTTTCAACAGTGTTTTCATCATTGTCCTTTGCCTTGTTTCTTGCCCTGTGTCTCTTGTCATAATAATCCTTGCTTGCATTTCCAAGAACCATCTTTATTTTTTCTGATGTCACCAGGCCAATGTCCATTTTGTATTTCAATTTGATGTATTCCTTTATGTTCACATCCATGTCGTCTCCTGCAATTCTCAACGAGTCGCTTTCAACGATTCCTCCTAGGGAAATTATGGCAATTTCTGTTGTTCCCCCGCCAATGTCTATAATCATGTTTCCTACAGCCTGGTCAACGGGAAGTCCTGCTCCTATGGCAGCAGCCATCGGCTCTTCCACCAGCTTGACTTTTCTTGCACCTGAATCGTAGGCTACATCTTCTACGGCTTTTCTTTCAATTGAAGTAACTCCAACAGGTAAGCAAATAACAATGTTGGCTTTTATGAATCTTCTTTTGTTTAAAGCCTTGTCAATGAAATATTTAATCATTGCACTTGTGATTTCAAAGTCAGCTATAACGCCGTTTTGCAGAGGCCTAACGGCATTTATTGTCTTTGGTGTTCTGTCAAGCATTGCCTTGGCATTTTCGCCTACAGCGCACACTTCGTTGGAGCCCGTGTTTATAGCAACCACTGACGGCTCATTTACTGTTATTCCTTTGTTGCTCACATACACCAATGTGTTTGAAGTTCCTAAATCTATTCCTATTTTTTGAGTAAAAAAATCGAAAAATCCCATTTTTGTTTCCTTTCGCTATTTTATATTAAACCTTCTTCTTTGAAGCTGTAAAACACTCCATCCCCGATGATAATGTGGTCCAAAACCTTTATTCCCAATATTTTGCCGCATTCATCCAGCCTGCTTGTAAGCACAATGTCTTCATGGCTTGGTTCTGTTTCTCCGCTTGGATGATTGTGAACAAGTATTATTGAAGAACATGAGCTTGCAACAGCTTCATAAAACACTTCTCTTGGGTGTACAATGGAGCTGTTAAGACTTCCCACTGAAATCTGCGACACCTTTTTTACGTTGTTTTTAGTATCAAGTAAAATGATTTTAAAGTATTCCTTTTTGTAATACCTCATTTCCTCCATCATTACAACGGCTGCATCTCCGGGAGAAGAAATTTTAATTTTGTCAATTTTTAATGTGCTTATTCTTTTGCTTAATTCTGCCACGGCAAGAAGCTGTGCAGCCTTTACGTCATTGATGCCCTTGTAGGAATGTAAAATTTCTGACGTTGCTTCGGCAATATTTCGTAGTCCTTTTCCGTCTTCCTTCAAAATTTTTTGGGCTAGTATCACAGCGTTTTCGTCTTTGTTTCCTGTCCTAATGATTACTGCAATTAGTTCTGAGTCGGACAAAGTATTAGCTCCATATTTCAGCAATTTCTCCTGAGGTCTTTCGTCCCTGGGCATTGATTTTATGGTGTAATTAGTATTGTCCATTTTATCCTCCAATATGCAATTGCACCTGCTTTAAAGCAGTTTAAGAGAAAAATGTTTTGTCAGAATATTGTTAAGTTTTGTGAGGGGAAGCCCCTTCACATTGTTGTAGCAGCCGTCAATTCTTTTGACCATGAGCTCTCCGAAGCCCTGAATGCCGTAAGCCCCTGCCTTGTCAACATGTTCTCCTGTTTCCAGATACCGCCTTATAAAATCATCTGTAAGCAGGTTGAACTCAACCAATGTCTTTTCATAATCCACAACCTTTGTTCCGTCTTCACTGTCTATGAGGCAGATTCCCGTATAAACGCTGTGGGTTTTTCCTGAAAGTGATTTAAGCATTGAAAATGCTTCTTCATCATTTTTTGGTTTTCCCATAATTTTATCAAGAAACACAACAGTGTCTGCAGCAATTATTATGCCTTTTGTTTCGCAATCGCAGGAAGCCTTCCATGCCTTTTCAAAAGCAATTTTCATGACTGTTGTTTCAGGAAGATCCAGTTCATTTACACTTTCATCCGTGTCCGGCGAAAAAACAGTTATGTTTTCCAGATATTTTGAAAGCATCTCAATCCTTCTTGGGGACTTTGAAGCCAAGATTATTTTTTTCATGATTCATCCTTAAAGTTTTCTATATGCTATTATTGCAATTAACAATCCAATTATTCCTGCAACAGTGAGATTTGCACTGAATCCGAACGTAAGAGTGAATATGTTCAAGTCTAGAGTTGCAGGACCAAATCCAATTCCTTCCCCGTAATTCAATATGGGAAAAGTTCCCGCAAAGGCTTGACCTAAAATTGTGCCGATGATAATAGATGTCAAAATCAGTAAAACCAAGTAAATGGTGTTTCCCTTTTTCATGCTATACCTCTCTTCGTAATCTTAATAGTGTCCTGTTTAAATTGTCAGAAACAAAAATTGAAGTATATCCCACAAAACAGCCTGTAAAAATACTTACAAGCGATAAAACAGGCAGGTAGTAATAAAGATTGAATGTACCAAAAATTATGGCTGCAACAGTAACCTGCGTTGCATTGTGGGTCATTGCTCCAAGAACGCTCACCCCTATGAAGCTTAATTTTTTGCAGTATTTAAGCCCCAGACTCATGACAATTGTGCTCATTATTCCGCTTGCCAGACTATAAATGAACGTAACAGGATTAGTTGCCACAAGCATCAAAAGAATGCACCTGAGGATTACAACAAGCATTGCATCTTTAAATCCAAAAACAACTATTACAGTCATTGTCACTATGTTCGAAAGCCCCAGCTTTGCCCCGGGTGCTATGTATGGCAAAGGAATCATTCCTTCTAATATGCTCAAGATTAAAGCAGCTGCAGTAAGCAGAGATAAAAAAATGTATCTTTGTAATTTATTCATAATTTTTCCTTTTCCTTATTGTGCCATGAAATCCACGTCATTTTCTTCTTCAGAATTATCCTCGATTTGAATCATAAACTGATTAGGAAGACACACTATTATTTCACCGTCGCTTGATATTTTGCCCTGGGACAGGCAAATTTTGTCTGGACAGGTAGCATCGTGTATCCATACTTCTCCGTTTTCAATGTGTACTGTGTTGTAACCTGATTTTTCGTCGCCTACGGTGAACTCTGTTTTGTAATCATCAGACAATACATATTCACCCACAAGTTCCTCGTGGGAGTATACATAGGCAATTTTTTCATCAGCATGTACAGCCTTTCTTCCTCCGGAAAAAAGTATCACAACATTGATTATAACTATTGCTGCAATCAGTGCAATATCGTACCTGTTAATTTTAGTTTTCATTTTACGCCCTTTAATATTTTTTAGATTATTCATTTTATCATCATTTAAAAGTAATTTCAAGATTGTATATATGTTTTATAAACATTTTTGACATTCCTGAACAAAAATTTAACTAATGACTAAATTCCAATTTACAGTGAACAATAAAACTGCTAAGATATTAATTAATATAACTCATTTTCCATAATAAAATCTTAAATTGAGGTGATAATTTGTTAATTTACAAAATAAACCAGGACAGATTGACAGAAGTTGATTACGAAAACCTTGTCCGTGACCAGGACAGCACATTTCTGCTTATTCTTAATCCCGATGAACTCATGGAAGTAAACGACCATTTCCGTTTCAACTATCAGACAATCAACGACTGCATACACAACGATGACACTCCGAAAATTGAAATTTATGAGAATTACAGCTTTGGAATTCTTAACATTATAGATGCCTCACAAGATACATACACATTTAACGAACTGGATTTTTACCTTACAAAAAAGTGCCTGCTGCTTGTGACCAAGACACACTTAAGCATAATAGATGACATAAAAAAGGATGCATATACAAAAGGTGCAATGATTTTAAGCCTGGACAGAATATTGTACGCATTGCTTGACAAAATGTCGGCTAAGGACTATAAGATGCTTTCAGACCTGGAAGCGGAAATTCAGGATGTTGAAGTGGATGTAATTGAAGGAAAAACAAAGGATTATATTTCTGATATTGTAAGTCTTAAGAAAAAGCTTTTGTTTTTAAAGAAACATTATGAGCCCCTTTTGGACATTATTGAAGATATAACCGAAAACACCAACAATGTTCTTGACGGCAAATCAATTACTTACTTTATTATATTGTTCAACAGGATTGACCGTCTCAACAGAAAGGTTGGAAATTTAAGGGACTATGTAACTCAGATAAGAGAGTCCTACCAGGCGCAGCTTGACCTTAACTTAAACAACACAATGAAGCTTTTCACTGTAATAACAGCAATCTTTCTGCCGCTTACGCTCATTGTGGGCTGGTATGGAATGAACTTTTCAACCATGCCGGAACTTCACTGGAAATACGGTTATGCATTCGTAATAGCTTTGAGCATTTCTGTTTTTATAATTTGCATATGGTTTTTCAAGAAAAAGAAATTGATGTAACCAAATTGTCCCGTATGGGCTGTTTTCAAGTTATAAAAAAAATTGCAATATAATATTGCAATTTTTTTATTATTATGCTTCAATTACCATGAAATCCGTTACAAGCCTTGAAAGTTTGTTTTTTGAGTCAAGACCGTAGTATGTAGGAAATGTTCCTTCATTCCATCCGCTTGCAAATACAATGATATTGCTTCCCTTTTTCTTGTCTATCACTATATCCGCACAGGAACACTCACTGATTTTTACAGAATTTCTTATATTATTTTCATATTCTTCAAGTTCATCCTCGTCCATTACGTCGAGAATTTCCATAACAGATTCATCCATGAAACATCCAAGGCCGTTTTCAACTTCATAGCCCATGAATTCGTCATGACCGAAGCCCTTGGCTGATTCTCCTGCAAGCAGTGCCATTTCCCATTTTACGGGAACGCTGTCGCTGAACCTTATTTCTGCAACAACAGTCTGTTTTTTTCTGTTTTCTGTTTTTCCCACATATATGTATACCGGATATTCGCCTGGCTTAACATGCACAGAATAGCTTTCATCGTCGTACATCAAAATAGGGTCTGTGGCAATGATCTTGCCGGTGGCAAGTTTTAATTTTCCTGCTTCGATTTTTTCTATATTCATTCTTCCAAACTCGGTATCAATCATGTTGGTATTGCCGTTGGTTATATTAAGAACATCTAAATTTATATACATAAATTGCTCCTTTGATTATTTTTTTCTTTCATCGAGAATTTTTTTCAACTCATCCATAAAAGTATTAATATCTTTAAACTTCCTGTATACAGAAGCAAACCTTACATATGCAACATCGTCCACGCCTTGAAGTTCATTCATGACCAGTTCTCCGATTACCTCAGTTGACACTTCATTTTGAAAAGTGTTCAAAAGCTGCTTTTCAACCTTGTCTGCTATACCTTCTATTTGCTCTAGACTGACAGAACGCTTGTCACAGGCCCTTATGATACCGTTTATTATTTTATCCCGGTTGTAGCCCTGCCTTGTTCCATCTCTTTTAATTACCACAATTTGAGTTTCTTCAATTTTTTCGTAGGTTGTAAATCGATGTCCGCATTCAATGCATTCTCTGCGACGCCTTATTTTAAAACCATCATCCGTGGGTCTTGTGTCAACAACTTTGCTTTCAGAACAATTACATTTTGGACATTTCATATTAATCTCCTCTAATTGATTTTACTAAATATTTAACACAAAGTAAAGTAATTATTCATTTATTTCAACTTGCTCATGAATTTTGCTTCTTCAATTATGAATCTTTCGTGTGTTCCTTCACCGATTTTTTTGTCTTCATCATATGCATCAACTTTAAAAAGAAGTCTTTTTCTGTCAACTTCAATCAGTTCAGCCTCAGCCCACACTTTCTTTCCAACTGCCGTTGCGCTCAGGTGCTTTACATTGACCATTGTTCCAACAGTTGAATATCCTTCCGGCAGGTAATCCCTTACGGTATTCATGGCAGCACCTTCCATGAGTCCTATCATCATTGGTGTTGCAAAAACTTCTGCTGCTCCGCTTCCAAAAACCTTCGCAGTATCATTCATTGTTACAATTTTTTCTTCCTTGTTTTTTAATCCTGTATTTAAATTGAATTCCATAATTTCTCCTCACAATATGTATTTTATTTTTAGCGGATTATGAACAATGTTTATTTTCCGCATATGTTTTTTCAGTTAATGAGATATTTTTTTTAATAGCATTTATACCTGTCAAAGCAGTAACTGTAAATACCATAAGCTTTTCTTATTTTAACTAACTTTTCCATTAAATATTCACCTGGACTGTTAAAAGTTTATATTCATATGAGAAACTGTAGACTTTTAATTTTGTCCAGTCAGTAAATCTGATTTATTTTCCATGTACACGCTCATACTTGGAAATGCAAAGCATATTTTTTCTTCATTGAATATTTCTATAATCTTAAAGTTTATGTCATCCTTTATTGACATGAATTCCTTGTAATCGGTTGTTGCTGTAAGATATTGAACAACAATGTCCAGAGAGCTTGTGCCGAATTTATCAAGTTTTACAAGTGCAGACTCTTCCTTTACCATTGGGTTTTGATCAAGCATTTCTTTTATTCTGGAAATTGCTTTTTTTAAGCTTTCAGAACTTGTTCCGTACATTGCTCCCACGGTGAAATTTACTCTTCTGTTTTCCCTGGCGCTGAAATTTATTAGCTCCCTGTCTGCAAACCTTGAATTTGGAACTGTAACCAGCTCCTTATCAACAGTCCTTATCTTTGTGCTGCGAAGCCCAAGTTCTTCCACGGTTCCTTCAAATGAATCAACCTTAATCCAATCGCCCACGCTGAAGGATTTGTCGGTAAGTATTACGAATCCTCCGAAAAAGTTCTTTATTAAATCCTGTGAAGCCAGTGCAAGAGCTGCACCTCCTATTCCAAGGCCTGCAAGAATGCTCGATAACTGCTCGAAATTGAATTCAACTGCTATTGCAGCAACAGCTATAATAATTATTATTGCCTTTATGAGTTTTGCCAGAAGAGGAAATACAGTCTTTGACATCTGAGTTCTTTCAGTCTTGTCATCTTTGTTCAGATACTGATTGTTAAGTTCTTCCGCATAGGCTGAAATAACTTTTAAAAAGCCCTGGGTAATGGTTATGATGACAAAAGTCCTGTATACCCTGTTAATAAATACAGCTATGTTTGCATTGAAGGGAAGAATCATCAGCGCAAAATAAAATCCTGTGTATGTAAAAAAGCTGACCAGCGGTTTTTCAATGGAATCAAGAACCAGTGCAATGTTTTTCAAATTGTATTTTCCAGACAATTTTTTTAAAAGCTGTATTACTATGTTAGCTATGAAATTTCTGAACATTAATACTGCAAACAAAATCATAACTGACTCTGCAATTTGAACAGCGTCGATTTCTCTGATAAAAATCATGATTATTCCTTCCTTTATTTTCTTGTTGTTATGATTATATAATAAAACGTGTAAATTTAAAAGAGGTTTTGATAAATCAAAACCTCAAATTTGTTATTGCCTTTTCAAAGCTTCAACCGGCGGAAGGTTTGAAGCGTTTATTGCAGGGTAAACTCCAAACAACAGTCCTGATGTAAGAGCTACAAACACTGCTATTTTTATGGAATCAAAACTTACAACAGCCGACAGTCCATAGCTTGCCACAAGGCTTACTGCCCATGCTCCGATTACTATTCCCGTTACGCAGCCTATGATGCTTACATATACTGCTTCAAGAAGAAACTGAATGAGAAGGTCCTCTTGTTTTGCTCCAAGGGCTCTTCTTACGCCTATTTCGCTTGTTCTTTCTGTTACAGCCACAAGCATTATGTTCATGATTCCTATACCGCCAACAAGGAGTGAAACGGCTGCAATGCCTCCAAGCAAAACAGTCATTACCCTGTTTGCCTGGTCTGCTTCTTTCACAAGGTTGTTAAGACTTGTTATTGTAAGAGGTTCCTCGCCTTTTTCAAAAACATTTTTATCTTCACCGGGCACCTCAGGCTCAGGCACAGGTTCAGGAACAGGTTCAACTGGAACTGCTATTTCCCCTCCACCTTCAACAGGTGCTTCACCTTCTTGCCCTGTTTCAGGAGTTATGTTTTTTCCTACCCCTACTTTTCTTTTATAAATTCTTCCAAGCTGAACCATTGCAAGTTCAGCATCATCAGCACTGGGTGATTTAGCCCAGATTTCAAGAATTTCTTTTGTTTCTGAAATTTTCATGGCTGAAGTGTACGGAATCACTATTTTGTCGTCTATGCCGTCGCCTTTTCCGTCGCCTTTTTCAGCAAGCACTCCAACTATGCGGTAATTTATTCCATCAATTTTTACTGTCTGTCCAACCGGACTTCTTCCGTTTAAAAGAGACTGAGCAACATTGTAACCAAGCACAGCCACAGGGGCTCTTTGCTTAACATGAAGCGATGTGAAGAAATTTCCTGAAACGACCTTGTGGTCTTTTATTTCAGGATAATTCTGATTTACTCCCACAATGTTCATTTCACTTTCGTCTCTTCTCCACCTGACAGGAGTGTCTTTAGTGAACACAACAGGTGTGGCGTAATCAATGCCCGTAACTCTTTTTGGAAGGTCTTCAGCTTCATCAGCTTCAAATACAACATTTTCTGCATTCGACTTGATGACTATGACATTTTCACCAAGGCTTTCAAACTGAGACACTATAGACCTTCTTGCACCTTCTCCTATGCCCATTAGGCTTATAACTGCTGCTACACCAATGGATATGCCAAGAACCGTCAGGAAAGTTCTCAGAAGATTTGATGTAATGCCGTCAAATGCCATCACCGCAGAAAATTTCAGCCTTACAAGAATGGAAGAAATTTTTCCTCTGTCCTGCATTTCATCACCCCTCACTGATTTGTTCCCTTATTTGTGCTCGGTAAAAACGAATCGTCCTCAGGAACGCTCTCGCTTGGCATCAAGTCATTTGTGCTTCCTGTTACAACCTGCTGGCCTTCCTCAAGTCCGCTTAAAACTTCAACATACATGTCGTTCATAAGGCCTGCTTCTATTTCCACAACTTCCGGCTGACCCTGTGCATTTAAAATTTCAACCTTCTGTATTCCGTTTTCTTCAAATACAGCTTCTATTGGAACAAGCAGCGTATCAAATGCCTCT
>NZ_JAJUJR010000229.1 GCF_029265225.1 Sedimentibacter sp. | reverse complement strand
GCGGCATTTAATCGAAAACATACTGTCATATTTATGCCGAACTATCATAGCAGCACTTGTTTACTTGCAAAAAAACAGACGCCTACGCGTCCATTTTAACTGTCAACCAATCTTTATATACATTTACTCTGCTTATTGCATCTTCGATAAGCTTTTCTTCTTTAACAATTGCTTTTTCCAAAATACCGCTGCAGAATTCACCTTTGCAGTCATAGCCTGCAAATGACATGCTCACTCGATTGTTTTCAATGCTTTCAACGGTCATTTTAAACATCACCTTTTCCCCTACCATGGTTGGATGCAAATGATAGGACTGAAAGTTTGTTACCACTGTCAAATAATCAGAAGGTATAAACTTCTTCAGCATGTTATATGATATTTCTATTACAGTTGCCAGCAGTGAAGGCGTAGACATAAGATTTTCAATTTTTATGGATTTTGTTATATACGAATCTGCAGGTGTAACAACCTTTTCATATGTTGTAGATAATCCAACATAAATTTTATTTGTCATCATAAAACCTCCGAATGCATTAATTACTTTATTAAAATATTAGCAGATTCGTAAATAAAATACAACATAAATATTTTGATATTCAAATTATTTGTAACATGAACCTTTTTATGTTAGATAATTTAGCAAATATTGTTGAATCAAAAAATAAAAAAAGATGTTTTTTACAAAACATCTTTGAATGGGAACTATAGGGCTCGAACCTATGACCCCCTGCTTGTAAGGCAGATGCTCTCCCAACTGAGCTAAGCTCCCACGACAATGACAATGTTACCATACTTTTTTAAAGTTGTCAATTGTCTTTATGAGAAAATTTTTATTTTATCCTTAAAAGTTTAAGTATAGCGATATAATTTTCAAAATAATGATAATTCCTTATGAATAATGTAAATAATGCTAGGAATTGCTATTAAAAATAGTATAATATAAATATATCATTTTTGGGGGAAGCAATGAAAACAGAAGCAAAAGAAAACCGGCCTTCAGGTTTCATGAAGAGCAGTTACATACAATCATTTTTCAAAAAGTACTTATTAAATTATATATTCGGAATAATAGCACTGGTGATTGTGGATGTTGTACAGACAAGGGTTCCCATAATTGTCGGCGAAGTAATAGACGGTATAGATCTTGGCAGCTTTGACACTGCATTCATAAAAAGCTCTATTTTAAAACTTTTTGCAATAGCAGGAACAATCTATGCAGGAAGAATCTTGTGGAGATACTTCATATTCGGAACATCCAGGAGTATTGAAAGAGACATCAGAAACGACATGTTCAGTCATCTTGAAAAAATGTCAGCCAGGTTTTATCATCAGCACGGAACAGGAGAAATAATGGCTCACATGACAAACGACCTTGAGGCTGTAAGAATGGCCTTAGGCCCGGGAATACTCACCTTGTTTGATGTCGCTGCACTGGGTTCAATCACAATTTACAACATGGTTACTGAAATCGATCCACTGCTTACAATTGCAGCCGTTATTCCGCTGCTGCTCATTGCAGTTTCTGTCAGATTTATGGGAAGAGAGCTTCAGAGCCGTTTCACAAAAAAGCAGGAGTCATTTGCTGATTTATCCAATTATGTCCAGGAAGTGCTGTCAGGCATAAAAGTCATCAAATCATTTGTTCAGGAAGACAAGTCCATCAGTTCCTTCGAAAAGTGGAACAAAAATTCATATGACAAAAATATTAGATTAAGTGTCATCCAGACACTCATGCATCCTTTCATGCAGATGATATCAGGCATTGCATTGGCTGTGGCCATAGGCTACGGAGGCTACATCACCATCAGGGGCAGAATAACCATAGGAGAATTTTCAGCGTTCATTCAATACCTTGGCATGCTGGTATGGCCTATGATGGCAACTGGAATGACCATAAACCTTTTCAACACAGGAGCTGCATCTCTGGAAAGAGTTGAAAAAATCCTGAATGAACCTGTGGAAATACAGGATTCTATCACAACTTCATCTCCAGACAGCCTGACAGGAAAAATCCAGGTTAAAAACCTCAGTTATAAATACCCCGGCACAGACAAATATGTATTAAGCAATATCAGTTTCAGTGTTCAAAAAGGACAGACCCTTGGCATCATCGGAAGAACAGGAAGCGGCAAGACTACGCTTGTAAACCTCATGCTCAGAATTTTTGAACCTGACAGAGGAACCATGTTCATAGGAGATTATGACATTCTTGATACACCTCTGGATGTTCTTAGAAAAAACATTGGATATGTTCCTCAGGACAACTTCTTGTTTTCAGACACAATTGCCAACAACATAGACTTTGGAACAAGGACAGGCAGCATGGACAAAATAATAGAAGCTGCCAAAAATGCAGTTGTACACGACAACATAACAGAATTTAAAAACGGCTACAACACGCTTGTGGGAGAAAAAGGAGTTTCAGTTTCTGGAGGTCAGAAGCAAAGAATATCAATAGCAAGGGCATTGATTAAGAATCCTGAAATACTGATACTCGATGATTCTGTGTCTGCCGTTGACACTGACACAGAAGAAAAAATACTCAAGCACATCAGTGAAAACAGAAAGGGCAGCACAAACATAATCATTGCCCACAGAATCTCCACCATTCAAAACGCTGATATCATAATTGTGCTTGATGAAGGTAAAATTGTTGAAACTGGAACTCACCAGCAGCTTATCCAGCAAGATGGTCTTTACAATTCCATTTATGAAAAACAGCTTTTGGAAAAAATGCTGGAAGAACAAGAGTAGGTGTTATCATGAAAAACGATGATTTTGAAAAACCAAAAAAATTAGACAAGAACATTACAAAGAGGCTGCTTAAGTATGCAAGACCTTACATCTGGCAGTTTGTGCTGGCAATTGCCATAATATTTGTAATAGTAGCTGTTGAACTTTACCAGCCTATTCTCATCGGAGATGTTGTGGACAAATTCCTGTCCCGTTATTCAGGCGCAAATGCAAACACAGTGGATGCAGGAATAACACAGCAGTCAAACATACAGGGAGTAATTAAAATAAGTTTGGTGTATTTGTCCACAGTGGCGGTTGTTTTTGTTCTTGGTTATGCACAGGCAATGATACTTGCCAGAGCAGGACAAAAAATAATTTACAACATAAGAATGGAAATATTCACTCATTTAAACGACCTTTCCATTAGCTTCTTCAACAGAAATCCAATTGGAAGACTTGTGACAAGGGTCACTAACGACACAGAAGCATTGAACGAAATGTACACCAGTGTAATTGTCAACATTTTAAAAAGTATGTTTGTATTGATAGGTGTTGTAATCACAATGTTCAACTACAACGTAAGACTTTCACTGTTGACATTCACCGTAATTCCTTTTATTGCAGTGTTCACATTTGCTTTTGAAAGCGCCTCAAAGAAAATATACAGGGAAATAAGAAGCAAAATATCAGCCCTTAACGCATTCATATCAGAACATGTTTCCGGTATGAAAATAGTACAGATATTTGCTGTTGAAAATGAAATTTTCCAAAAGTTCAAAACCGAAAATGAAAAGCTGAGAAGAGAAAATATAAAACAGCTTTTTGCATTCAGTATATACAATCCAACAAACTACCTCATGAACATAACAGCCGTTTCAATTCTTTTGTGGTTCGGGGGAAAAATGGTCATGAACGGTACAGTGTCCATAGGAACCATAGTTGTTTTCCAGAGATACATAAGCAAGTTTTTCGAACCCATACAGGAGCTGGCCGAGCAGCTTAACATAGTTCAGTCTGCAATGGCAGCCTCTGAAAGAATTTTCGGACTCATGGATGAAGTGCCTGAAATCACAGACAGCGAAAATGCAGTTGAAGTTGACGGTTTCAAAGGAAGCATCGAGTTCAGGAATGTGTGGTTTTCTTACAAGGAAGACGAGTGGATATTAAAAGATGTGTCCTTCAAGGTAAATCCCGGTGAAAGTGTTGCATTTGTTGGTGAAACAGGAGCAGGCAAAACAACAATACAAAACCTTATATGCAGATATTACTACATTCAAAAGGGAGATATTTTCATAGACGGAATAAACATTAAAGATATTAAAGTTTCAGACTTAAGAAGAAATATTGGACAAATGCTGCAGGACGTATTCCTGTTTTCAGGAGACATAAAAAGCAACATCCGGCTGCAGAATGAAAACATCACTGACGAAGAAATAATTGATGCTTCAAAATATGTAAATGCCCACAACTTCATTTCAAAACTTCCCGGGCAGTACGACGAGCATGTAATAGAAAACGGTGCAGCAT